>JANXLO010000674.1 GCA_025355115.1 Chthonomonadaceae bacterium | reverse complement strand
CCCGCCCACTTTGCCGATAACCGACCCCACGTTTACAATCACGCCGCTTTTCTGCTTCACCATCAGGAGTGCGGCCGACTTCGCGCAGAGAAACGCGCCTTTGAGGTTGGTGTCCAGGACGGCGTCCCAATCCTCCTCCGTCATCCTCATTATCAGTTTGTCGCGTGTGATTCCTGCATTATTCACCAAAATATCGACGCGCCCGAACATCTCGTTCGCGGTCTTCAGGAGCGTCTCAGCCTGCGTCGCCAAGCCCACATCGGCCTGCAGAGTGACCGCCTCGCCGCCCGCCGCCTGAATCTGCACGACGACCTGCTCCGCTGCGTCCGAGCTCTTGCTGTAGTTGACGACGACCTTGGCGCCCTCCTTTGCCAGCGTAAGGGCGATCGCGGCTCCGATGCCGCGTCCCGCGCCCGTGACCACCGCCACCCGATTCTCCAGTCGCTGCGTCATTGTTCGTCTCCCCCAAGGGCAGTGCAGGCCGCCTCCAGCGTTGCCTTGTCGTGGACGCCGAATGCGCGGGCTGTCTTGTCAATTCGGCGCATCAGTCCTGTCAGCACTTCACCGCTGCCAAGCTCTACGAAGGTGTCTACTCCGTCATTCCTCAGAAGCTGCATGGACTCCTCCCAACGGACACTTCCGCTGACCTGCCGGGTCAAGCCGCTCATCAGATCCGAGGGCGACTCTGCGTACGCGGCATCCACATTGGTGACGATGCGCATTATCGGCTTACGGAAGCCAGTGCGGGAGAGGGAGTCGAACAGCGCATCGCCCGCCGTCACCATAAGCGGGGAGTGAAATGCGCCGGAGACCGCAAGCGGAATGACTCGCTTGACCCCTTTGGTCTTCGCGATCTCCCCAGCCTTTTCGACCGCCGCCGTCTCCCCGGAGATCACGACCTGTCCGCCGCCGTTGCAGTTTGCGACCGAGACGATGCGGCCCGTCGCCTCGCACGCCTCGCGGCAGGCTGCGCGCGCATCGTCAGCCTCAATGCCCAGGAGCGCCACCATCGTGCCGGGCGCCACTTTCGCGGCATCACGCATCAGTTCTCCGCGTGTCCTGACGAGCCGCAAGCCCTCAGCAAAGTCCAGGGCTCCTGCCGCCGTCAGCGCGGCATATTCGCCGACGCTGTGCCCGGCGGCAGCGTACGGAACCAACGTGCACTCCCCCATCAGACAACGAAACGCTGCGACACTTGTCACATAGAGTGCGACCTGCGCGTTCTCTGTTTCGCGCAGTGCATCTTCCGGCCCTCCGAAGCAGAGAGCGGAGAGGGCGAACCCTAGCAGAGAGTCAGCCTCTGAGAACGTCTCTCGAGCGGCTGAATAGTTCTCGTGGAAAGATAGGCCCATGCCCACCTTTTGCGAGCCTTGCCCCGGAAATAGCAGCGCGATCTTACTCATGCGCCCGGCTTCCTTCATCGCGATTCCAGCGCAGGACATTCGCCGCCCACGTCAGACCCGCGCCGAATCCGACCGTCACTACG
>JANXLO010000648.1 GCA_025355115.1 Chthonomonadaceae bacterium | reverse complement strand
GAAAAAGAGTGAATTGATAGCCTACCTGCTAAACCCGCAAGAGTAAGGAGCAATATTCCCATGTCCCTGCTGACACCCGCCGATCATACCTTTTTTGAAGAAAATGGCTACCTGCTGGTTCCTAACGTGGTTCCGAAAGAGAACTGCGAGGCCGTCGTTGCCGCCATTTTCGACTTTCTCGAAATGAAGCCCGACGACCCCGAAGACTGGTATCGCCTGCCGCTCAAACCGGGCGGCATGATCGAGATGTATCAGAATCAGGCGCTGTGGACCAACCGCCAGAATCCGCGCCTCTATGAAGCGATGACGGAGTTGCGAGGCACGGGGCGACTCTGGGTGTCGATCGACCGGGTTGGGTTCAAGCCGCCGCAGCATCCCGCGCATCCGGAGTACGATCACAAGGGGTTTACACACTGGGATATCGACACCTCGAAGCCGCCTCTGCGGTTCGGTGTGCAGGGCGTGCTCTGTCTGGCGGATACCGACGCCGACATGGGCGGATTCCAGTGCATTCCCGGCTTCCATCGCGGGCTTGAGGAGTGGATCGCGACGCAGCCACCGGACCGCAACCCACGAATGCCTGACCTCACCGGCCTGACAGTAGTGCCCATTCCTGCAAAACAGGGCGATTTCATTGTCTGGAACAACATCCTGGCGCACGGCAACGGGCAAAACGTCTCCAAAAAGCCCCGCTTCTCTCAGTATATCTCGTTCCATCCCGCCCAGGAGAACAATGCAGAGGCTCGCGATCGTCGGATTGCCTGTTGGAAAAACCGTTTGCCCCCTGGAAATAACATTTTTCCAGGTGACCCACGTGAGGTCGAACAGAAACGCTATGCCACCGCCGAACTGACTCCGCTGGGCCGTAAACTGCTTGGCCACGACAGTTGGTAGCAGCAGGCTCATGCTGAACGGCGCTCTTCTAATGGCTTAGATTCGGGAGAGAGTTGCAGAGCGATTCGGATCCAGATCGTAGATCCCCGTATAGATGGTCTCGGCAGGGCCAGTCATTTCGATCGATTCTCCAGGAATCCATTTTACGGAAAGTTGTCCGCCCCGGCTGTGAACCTGAATTGGGGTGCCTCGAGCAACGAATCCATGTTGAATCGCTGCGACCGCCGCGGCGCAAGCGCCTGTGCCGCATCCGAAAGTCTCCCCTGCTCCGCGCTCCCAGATTCGAAGCTGCAGAGAGGAGGCACCGGCTATCCGACACCACATAAGGCTGGTTCGAGTGGGGAACAGCGGGTGCTCTTCGACGAGTGGACTGGTTCGGAAAAACATTTCGTCGTCCGGAAGCGTCTCGACGAAAGCGACGGTATGGGTGGAGCCGGTTGAGAGCGCGGACACAACTATGCAGTCCCCGTTATCCAGGTCCAATGAGTAGTCAACCACTCTATCCAGCGGAACACGCATGGGTATCGAGGGTGGATCAAAGCGCGGCAGACCCATGTTGACGGTGACGGCGGCAACGGTTCCGTCGGCAGCGCGCAGCATTCGCGCGGCGCGGACACCCGCAAGTGTTGCGATGCTCAGAGTGTCGGCGACGGCGATTCGATGCTCGACGGCGTATCGAGCGATGCACCGCAGACCATTGCCACACACATCCGGGGTCCCGTCAGGATTAAACATGCGCATCATGAAGTCCGCATTGTGTGTATCGTCGAGCACAAGCAGGCCATCTGCCCCCACTCCTGTCCGGCGATCACATATCTCTGCGGCCAGCACAGCCCAGTCCACGTCACCGTCTCGGCGTCCGTCCACCACGACGAAATCGTTGCCGACGCCCTGCATCTTTGTAAAGGGTAGTCCGTAGGGCATACCTTGACCCCATTTCTTTTGGCCGTCATAAAACAGAAAGCAGGAGGCGGGAACAGTGGTTCAGACGCCTTCTGCCTTTGGAAGTACGGTACGAGTCCGAGTCAGCCTTTGAGGGCCTCCGCCCCGCCTACGATTTCGGAGATTTCTCGTGTAATGCCTGCCTGCCGCGCCCGGTTGAGCTGGAGCGTCAGCGAGGTTATCATTTTGCCCGCGTTGTCGGTCGCGGAGCTCATCGCTGTCATGCGCGCTCCATGCTCGCTGGCGATCGCCTCCAGCAGGGCCTGGTAAGTCTGACCCTCAAGATAGCGGGAAAGAAGCGAGCGCATCAGTACATCAGCGGACGGCTCAAATATGTAGTCCTCGGCCTCTTCGGTCGCGGACATCTCCTCGGTGTCAGGAGTCTGGATGGGCAGCAGCTGCACGTCCGTCGGCTTCTGCGAAATCGCTGACAAGAAGCGATTATAGACCATGAAAAGCTGGTCTATCTGTCCGCTCTCGAAATCTTCGCGCAGCACTCGGGTGATGTCGCGGGCATCGCCATAGGTGACGCCGGTCTTCGCGATCGTGAACTCACTCACTACGTTGAAGCCGCGACGCTTGAGGAAAGTGATTCCCTTGCGGCCTGCGACGTAGAGACGGACGCGATCCTTGTCGTACCCGCGCAACAGTTCGACAACTCGTCTGAGGAGTGAGGAGTTGTAGGAGCCTGCCAGCCCGCGATCCGAGGTGACGATGAGGAAGCCGATGTTGCGCGGTGTGCGCACCTCGAGCAGCGGGTGGTCGACCGAATCACCGACTGCCCGCGCGAGGCTACCCATCATCTCTCTCATGGCCTGTGCGTATGGGCGCGCGCCCTGGACCCGATCCTGCGCTCGCTTCAGCCGCGCCACCGCGACCATTTTCATCGCTTTGGTGATCTGCTGAATATTCTTCGCGACCTTGATACGAGATCGCACCTGACGAATAGTTGCCATCGAGTCCCCTCTTCCATCTCAGTACTGTGCTTATATTTTACCCGAGTTTAGTGTGCTTTCGGCAGACAGACTTTCCCGCGACAGAAATTTTTTTTCTCCTTTCGAGCTACATAACATTCCACTAGCATTCGACATGAAGCAGGGACGAACAGTTACTGCGCTAGCGCGTATGCTGTAGAAGGATGCTTCAGTTCAGCCTAAGACTGCCAAGTCAGCCAACAACATGCCTCAAGGATTATTCTCAGAAGGACCGCCAATGCCCAACCTCAACGCCACAAAGCCGCTACATGGGGAGTTCTGGAGCGTCGTCTCCGAAGAGCTGCTGTCCAGCCTGCAAAGTTCGCCGGAGGGCCTGACGGGCGATGAAGCACGCAAACGGCTCGGAAACAGTGGCTTTAAAGGGCGGCAGCCCAACGCCGGACGCACGACGCTCTCCCTTCTTGTCGCTCAGTTCAAAAGCCCCATAATCGTCATTCTCCTCATAGCAGTCTGCCTCTCGTTTTTTCTACGCGATTATATCAATGCCGTCATAATCCTCATCATCGTTCTTGCAAGCGGGCTACTTGGATTCTGGCAAGAGCATGGAGCGGCGGATGCCGTCAAAAAGCTGCTCGCAATCATACAGATCAAAGCAACGATCCTGCGTGACAGCGAACCTACGCAAGTTGCCATCAAGGAGATTGTGCCGGGCGACGTCGTGCTTCTCCACGCTGGAGACATCATTCCGGGCGACTGTCTCCTTCTATACTCAAAAGACCTGTTCGTCAATGAAGCAGCCCTCACCGGAGAAACTTTTCCCGCGGAGAAGTCGGCCAGCGTCCTGCCATCCGATACTCCGCTGGGCAAGCGCACCAACACGCTCTTCACAGGAACCTACGCGGTCAGCGGCACTGGGACAGCTGTGGTGGTTAAGACCGGAAGCGAGACCGAGTTCGGTAAAGTCTCCGAGACGCTGAAGCGGAGGCCGCCAGAAAATGAATTCGAGCACGGCATCCGGCAGTTTGGCGCTCTGCTGATGGAGGTGACGATGGTGATGGTGATCTCCATATTTGCCATCAACGTCTACCTGCACCGCCCGGTTTTGGAGTCTTTCCTTTTCGCGCTAGCCCTGGCAGTAGGGCTTACTCCACAGCTGCTTCCGGCTATCATCAGTGTCAATCTTGCGAGAGGCGCGAAGCGGATGGCGGAGGCTGAAGTCATCGTGAAGCGGCTCTCCGCCATCGAAAACTTCGGAAGCATGGACATCCTTTGCTCCGACAAGACTGGCACACTGACCCTTGGTGAAGTCAAGCTCGATTCTGCTGTGAACGCGGACGGCAAGCCTAGCGAGAAGACGCTGCTGTGCGCACAGCTGAATGCCTTCTTCCAGACGGGCTACACTAACCCGATCGACGCAGCGATTCTCGCCTACCGTCCAGCGGAGATGTCCGAATACCGAAAGCTCGACGAGGAGCCCTACGACTTCGTTCGAAAGCGGCTGAGCATACTGGTCGCAAAAGGCGATGACCTATTGATGGTGACCAAAGGAGCGCTCTCCAACGTCCTTGACATATGCACACTTGGAGAGATGGCTGACGGGGCGGTGGTGGATATCTCTGCAATGCAGGCGCAGATTCAGAGGCAGTTCGAAGCGTTCAGCGCTCAGGGATTTCGCGTAGTTGGAGTCGCCTATCGGGCGTCGGGCTTGCAGGCGAAGATAGGCAAAGATGAGGAGCAGTCGATGACCTTTCTGGGGCTTCTCACCCTCTTCGACCCAATAAAGCCGGGAACAGTCGAGATAGTAAAAACGCTTCGAAGACTGGGCATCTCGCTCAAGCTCATCACCGGTGATAACCGCCTGGTTGCCGCGCATGTCGGTGAGCAAGCGGGCCTTTTGATCTCCAATATTCTGACGGGGCCGGAAATGCGCGACATGAGCCAGGAGGCTCTGAAGCATCGCGTCGGAACTGTGGACATTTTCGCCGAGATCGAGCCGAACCAGAAGGAGCGTCTCATCGTCGCTCTGAAGCAGGCAGGGCATGTGGTCGGGTATATCGGGGATGGGATCAACGACGCTTCCGCGCTTCATGTCGCCGATGTCGGCATCTCCGTCGCGAACGCCGTCGATGTGGCCAAGGAGGCGGCG
>JANXLO010000618.1 GCA_025355115.1 Chthonomonadaceae bacterium | reverse complement strand
CGCCGCCTCGTCGAGCAGCCCGGCGATCTCTTTCAGCTTCACGCGGGAATCTACATTGCCCCGTTCTTTGTCAGAAAGAGCGGAGAGCCTGGCAAACCTATCATCTGGCGCGGCGCGGGGGACGGGGAGACGATTATCGATGCCGGACAGCCGCACGACAAACTGACTGTTCATGCCATCGAGGCGATAGGCACGCACGACATCTGGTTTGAAAGACTCTCTATTCGCAATGCATACTCCGCACTTCGGGCCCATGAGTCCGAGCGAATCGTCGTGCGCCGCTGTCATATCACCGGGGTGCTGTGCGGTGTGATCGCCACGACGGACAACACCGGGCATCTGGGCGGCTTCTTCATCTCGGACAACGTCATAGAGGGCATTATGCCCTGGCCAGCCACTCAACAGCAGTGGCACGATCTGCCCGAGTCCCGTGGAATCTGGATATCGGGTCAGGGCAGTGTGGCCTGCTACAACCTGATTAAGCACTGCAAGGACGGAATGGATCTCGACGATTCCCATGCCTGCGCTGCCAACGATTTTCACAACAACGACATTCGCGATATGTTCGACGACGGCTCGGAGATGGACGGCTCGGACCGCAACACGCGCAACTTCTTCAACCGCTATACCAACGTCCTCTGCGGCATATCGTTTCAGCCGGTCTACGGCGGCCCGGTCTATGCGTTCCGCAACGTGATCTACAATATCCGAGGCGAGCCGTTCAAGCTACACAACAGCCCGTCCGGAGCCGTGATCGTCCACAACACCACGGTGCGCCACGGGGATCCCCTGTGGGTGAGCACCACGGACGCCTTCTCAAACTGCTATTCCCGCAACAATCTGCTCGTCGGCACGGGCGGGCGAGCCTACGACTGCGAGGCGCATGGGCAAAACAGCGACTTCGACTACGACGGCTTCGCAGGCTGGTCAGGCGACGTCTTCATGAAATGGAATGGGGTCAAATACGCTACACTCGCAGAAGTTAAAGCCAAAAGCCCTGTCGAGCGACATGCCCGGCAGCTCGACCCCCTTCAGTTGTTCGGCGGTAACACCAAGGCACCCGCAAACGAATTGACGGTGTTCGATCCCGAGAAAATCGACCTGCGACTTCGGCCCGGCAGCCCTGCACTGGACGCTGGAGAAGTGCTTCCCGGCTTCAATGACGGCTATGGGGGCTCCGCGCCAGACCTGGGGGCGTACGAGCTAGGTGAGAGCCCGCCGCACTACGGGCCACGCCCCGAAACGCAGAAAGTTGCCAACAAAGTGTCAGTCGCACGGTCAGCGCGGAGGAGAAGCGCTCGGTGAGGCGGGGCTATCCTTGAGGGTGCGCAGAGCCTCCAGGATCTCCGTGGGCGCAGGGTTTCCGCGCTTCACCCACGCGACTCTGCCCTGCATATCGATGATGTAGACGGTTCGCTTGACGATCCCGAACAGAGCACGACAGCCGTAAGCACGGGCTATTTCGCCGCTGGTATCTGCAAGCAGAGGGAAGGGGAGGGAGTTTTTAGAGGCGAACCCGCTGTGCTTTTGGACAGATGCCGTGTTGACGCCGTAGACGACTGCATTTTCGGCTTGCAGTGAGCCCCAGTTGTCGCGAATCGCGCATAGCTGCGCCGTGCAGACCGGCGAGTAGTCCCCAGGGTAGAAAACTAGCACAACTCGCTTCTGCGCACATATCTCCGACAGGTGAACCGATTGTCCGCCGCTTGCCGATGCGGTAAAGTCTGGAGCAGGATATCCAGTCGGGATCAGGTCGCCTCGGCTATTCATGCTTGCCATCAGGAAGCCTCCAAGACTGAGAATGCCGATAAGAATTGCAATCCCCACTCTTCTCACCGTTCGACGTCTGTTCGGTATCATTCGCAATCTTTCGCAAACGCGCTTTCGATTATGCCAAAATGGTCGTTCGATCCTGGGTCGAATGCCTCTTCTGGGGCCAGCCTACTATCGGCATTTTCCTCGTACCTCGTAAGTGCAAGGAATAGATCCTCGATTGTCAGAGTGCGCTTGATGGCGTCGAAAGCAGGAAAATTGCCATGATTGCTTGCCATGCGCAGCCACTGTTTAAGGCGAAGGACGGTTCGATTTGGCGTATTGTCTGTGTAAAACTGCGTCCAGTGGACCAGTCGTTGCAGATAAGGGATCCAGTCGCAGACAGTCTCAATCGGACAGTTCAAATATCCTGTGCCAATATTCAGTTCGCGGGCCGCTTCGCCCGCGAGTATGGGATTCGCCAGCGCGCCGCGACCCAGCATGAAATGCAGGCAGCCGGTCTCCTCCTGGCACGTACGGAAATCCTCTATCGTCCAAATGTCGCCATTGGCCACCACAGGTATGCCGACTCTCTCCCTCACCTTACCGATCGGCTGCCAGTAGACCGGCGGCTTGTATCCTTGCGCCCGCGTTCGCGCATGAATCGTCAGCCAGTCCGCGCCGCCTTCCGCTGCCATATCCGCGTTTTCGTAGATTGCCTCAATGGAATCCCAGCCCAGGCGCAGCTTTGCCGAGACGGGAATTTCCTTGGGAACCGCTCCCCGGACGGCAGCTACAATCTCTCGAATTCGTTGAGGGTGCTTCAGAAGCGTCGCTCCGCCATCGTGACGGTTGACGGTTGGGGCAGGGCACCCAAAGTTGATGTCGATTCCTCGTGCTCCAGCCTCGCAGGCCACCGCAGCAGCTCCCGCCATGCGACCCGGATCGCCGCCGAGCAACTGAACCTGCACGGGCAGACCAGTCGGGGTGCTGCCGCCGCCGAGCATTTCAGGAATATGACGTATGAATTGCCGCTTCGGCGGCACTTCACTGCTGACGCGCAGAAACTCGCTGACGGCGAACGTAAACGCCCCGCCCTCGCCCTGTACGGCGCGCATCGGAGCGTCGGTCACTCCATCCATGGGAGCCAAGATGAGCGCTGGAACACCTCGTCTAAGCATCAATTCCTAAAATCTCCCTGAATACTGTTGCAACATCGTGCTTTCTGAAATAGAGAGCGTCAGGCGGAAAAACTAATCGACGCTCGTTAATCACAACTTGAAATTTCTTAGAGACGTGAGCAGTTAGTATAGCAATCTTACACGGTAGAAGTCCAATTGCTTACAATTATAAGACGGATCGCAGCATGATTAAGTGACTTCTTCCTCCATTCCATTTTTAGGATTCACTACCCGACACATTTTGAGTTGAGGCCGCCGCTTGGGTATTCTTGTTCTTACCACAGTTCAGGAGTACCCGATGAGCGACAGCCTCAAACGTTATTTTGCCATACAAAAGGCCTTGAAGTCACTATGTCCCACCGAACCGACAGGCAATGTGGCTCGACATCTCAATACCTTGGCCATGTTCATCGCAGGCATCATCGGCAGTCAGAAGTGTCACCTGCCTGC
>JANXLO010000584.1 GCA_025355115.1 Chthonomonadaceae bacterium | reverse complement strand
GAACGTACCGCATTAAGAAAGAGTTGCGGGAGCGGGTTCTCTTCTCCGCACATAATCTGCTCACCGATTCGCCCTTTTCCCGGCTCGATCTCGTGTCGTGCCGCAACCTGCTCATCTACCTTAAGCGCCAGGCGCAAGAGGACATCCTGGATCTTTTCCACTTTGCGCTGCGACATGGCGGTCTGATGTTTCTGGGCAGTGCGGAAAATGTCGCCAACGGTCATAACCTCTTTGCCCCCCTGGACAAATCGCAACGGCTGTTTGTGCGCCGCCCCTCGCAACGAGCGGCCTGGCAGATTCCGACATTGAAGTCCGCCAGGCCCGCCGTGCCTGTCCTCTCGTCGCCTCGCCTGCCGCCCGCGCCTAGTAAGACCGCGCTCGAAGAGGATTCCAGCCTTGCCGGCACCCGCCGTGCTTCTTTTGGGGACCTGCACCTGAGCCTGCTGGAACAGTTTGCCCCGCCTTCGGTCGTCATCAACGCCGACTATGACATTGTGCATCTTTCCGAACACGCGACGCGCTTCCTGCAGTTTGCGGGCGAACCCTCTCTGAACCTGCTGCAAGTCGTGCATCCGGCCCTGCGGGGAGAACTCAGAACGGCCCTCTATCAGGCGGCCCATGAGCATTCCAGGGTGACTACCCCTCCTTTTCGCTTCGACACCGAAAACGGTCCGCAACTGATTGCCCTGCATATCCGTCCCACGCAGGGAACCGACACCGACCGCTTTTTCCTGGTCGTGTTTGACCTGCAATCAGAGCCGATCGAAGCGGTGACACCTCCCGCGACGCTCCCCACTTCGAACACGGTGACGCGTATGCTGGAAGAGGAAAACCAGCACCTGCGTCGGCAGCTTAACGCGACGGTGGAGCAGTACGAAGCCTCGCTCGAAGAGCTCAGAGCTGGCAGCGAAGAGCAGCAGTCCATCAATGAGGAGATGCGCTCGACGGCGGAAGAGTTGGAGACGAGTAAGGAAGAGCTCCAATCCACCAACGAAGAGCTTATCACCGTCAACCAGGAACTCAAAAACAACCTCAACGACCTGAGCCGCGCCAACGGGGACTTGCAGAACCTGATGGCCTCGACGGAGATCGGCACGATTTTCCTCAATCGGCAACTATGTATCCAGCGCTTTACCCCCCGCATACGCGAGTTGTTCAACATCATTTCTACCGACGTCGGACGCCCTCTCTCCGACATTACCCACAAGTTCAACTATGAGAACTTTACCGAGGATGCCGAACAGGTCGTGGAAAAGCTTGCGCGCGTCGAGCGCGAAGTAGAGAGCGGCGGACGCACGTTCCTGGCCCGTCTCCTGCCCTACCGCACGCTCGACGACCACATCGATGGCGTCGTGCTGACGTTTATCGACATTACCGAGCGCAAAAAGGCCGAAGAAGCCCTGCGCGAATCGGAGGAGGAGTTCCGGCGCGCCATCGAGGAGGCGCCGATCCCGATCATCATGCACGCCGAAGACGGCCAGGTGCTTCAGATCAGCCGTACCTGGACCGAGTTGACCGGCTACACCGCCGAAGAGATGGTGTCGTTCCACGCCTGGCTGAACGTCGCCTATGGCGAAGGGGCCGACGCAGTACGTGCTCATATGCAGAAGTTGTTCGACGGCCAGCAGCGCACGGTCAACCTGGACTTTCCCATCAAGACCCGTGGCGGCGCAACAAGATACTGGAATTTCAGCGCCTCTGTGCCGGGAACGCTGCGCGATGGTCGTCGCTTCATCATCGGGATGGCAATAGACATCACCGAGCGCAAACAATACCAGGACAGCATCGCATTGCTCAATCAGCAGCTCAAACACAACCTGACCGAGACCCACCATCGCGTCAAGAATAACCTGCAAGTGGCTGCGGCTCTCATCGATTTGGTCCGCCAGACCGATACAGAGGTCATCGCTGCCGATAATGTGAGACGGGTACACCAGCACATCCAGGCCATGGCGAACATGCACGATCTGCTCACCCAGGAAGTCAAGGCGGACGCGACAGCCTACGATGTGTCGGCTAAAGGGCTAATGGAAAAGCTGGCTCCATTGCTGCAAAAGATGATCGGCACGCGGCCACTGCGCTTCGATATTGAGGATGTGAGACTTCCGATGAAGATCGGGACTACGCTCTGCATCCTCATCAATGAACTGGTCACCAACGCAGCGAAGCATGGGGAAGGGATCATCGAACTGACGCTAAAGGTCGAAGGGGAAGAAGGCAAACTTACCGTCTGTGACGAAGGCTCAGGCTTCCCCCCAGGGTTTGATCCGCAACAATCGGCGCATACGGGGTTGGAACTGGTGAGCGGGGTGAGCGCCCTGGACCTGGGAGGCGAAGTCCTCTACCAGAACCGGGTGGAGGGCGGCGCGTGTGTGACGGTTACCTTCGGGGTCTCGTCCTGATAAAGCGAGGCCGGTATCAAAAGGGTAAGAAGGAAGCGCCAGGAATGCCCTATCTGCCATAGCCTATGGCAGATGATGTGCTAAACCACTTCAATTTCAATAGCGTTATGGAACCGCTGTGCCAGCAATCAGCCTAAACGTACGATTTTTCCGTTTCGTGAGCAGACCCCTATGATATGGCGGGCAATGTGTGGGAGTGGTGCTCCGACTGGTATCGTCCGGACTACTACCGCTTCAGCCACCGCAAAAACCCGCAGGGTCCCCTCATCAGCTTCGACCCGTCCGAGCCGGAGTCTCCGAAGCGGGTGCAGCGCGGCGGCTCGTTCCTCTGCACCGATCAGTACTGCGCCCGCTATATGCCGGGCGGGCGCGGAAAGAGCGCGGCCGATACAGGAGCCAGCCACGTCGGATTCCGCTGTGTCCTTCCGGCAACGCCAAAACCCTCCCGATCCTATACAAAGAGATAGCAACTTGACCATGCGCATTCATTTCGCACGCGCTTTCATCGTCTTCAGAACGGCTCTCGTCGCTCTGATCCTGGCCGGTGTAGCCCTCTCCGGTCGGGCTGCAAGACCGCAATCTGCTCCAGTAGAGAAGGAAAGCATGGCCCTCAGGGACTATGGTCTCAAAAAGTACATCCGTGTCTCCAGGGATCTGCCCCACCGGGAGGATAATGAAACAGGAGGAACGCGCTGCCTTGCCCTCGGTGCGACGAGCAAGAGAGGTTCCCCCAGCGGGTGCGGAGGGGGAGAACCTTCAGGGGATCAATGGTCGATAGTTCTTCGACAATGTTGGAACAGAGGACTCTCGAAGTAAACAGACGGTGAGTAGAATTCTTTAATGTGGAGATGCTATGATATAGCAACCGTAACAACCTTCGTCTTCAGTCAAAGCAAGCCTTTACTGATTTGTAAAGGTGAACAGCCGGGCAACCAATAACAAAGGTAATCCGGACGCAAAGAAAAACTCATGACACCTAACGACAATCCCACCTATCCAAATCCGACATTACTAGAAGCGATCTGTGAAATCGTTTTTGTATTGCCGGAAGGCACAAGCTGGAATCCGCTATGGTTCGGAGAGTTCTTCAAATTGGTACAGGAAGATTTTTCCTCTTTTCAGCCTGTCAGCGTTAATGGTCTTCAAATAGGTTTTGGCAACGCACCGCCATTGAATATACCATCCCAAGTTGTTCGTTACCTTAATCCTCAGCGACCAGCACAGATTCAGCTTTCTGATAAAAGCATTGTCATTACAAGCCTTCCTGTCTACTCCGGATGGAGCGTCTTACGTGACGATATTGAGTACGCTCTGACAAAGTTTAAGCTCTTAGTAAATCCAATAAAAGTAACCCGAATCGGATTACGCTATATTAACCGAATTGAACGAAGTGCTCCTGATGAAACTTTAGGCGCTTGGCTTAAGTCAACCGACTATATTCCAACAGGAATTCTCAAGTCTCTGCCTGGCTTTGTGTCGCTTGTTCAAACTCGTCTCGATGGCTCAAACCGACTGAATGTTACAGTGGGTGAGATTATGGACGCTACCTCTTCTCAACCTGCCTTTATCTTGGATACAGACAGGATGCTCGAAAGAGAAATGCCCCTCGATGTGACGCTAATCCTGCAGGAAACGAACCGACTTCACGACGACGTATGGGAAGTGTTTAAGTCTGCTAAAACAGAGAAACTCGA
>JANXLO010000582.1 GCA_025355115.1 Chthonomonadaceae bacterium | reverse complement strand
CCTCCCCCGACATGATGCCTCTGGTTGGCCGCCTGGGTCAGATTTTGAAGGCCAAAATGCCCAACCCGAAAGCGGGAACGGTCTCCCCCAACATCGGTCAGGTCGTTCGAGACATTAAAGGGGCCACTCGCGCAGAGTACCGAGTCGACAAAAACGGAATCATCCACGCCGCCATCGGCAAGGCTAGTTACCCCGTTGAGAACCTGCTCGCCAACTTTGTCGCGCTGCTCAGCGCGCTCGTCAAAGCCAAGCCCGCCGCGTCAAAGGGCAAGTACCTTCGCCGCATCAAGATCTCCTCGAGCATGGGCCCCAGCCTCGAGGTAGACACTGTCTCCGTGCAGAAGTCAGCCGATCACTCTTAGGCTTTGCTCTGTGCTTCACGCAATAATCCCCTTCTCTGGTTCGCTCGTAGCGTACTCAGGGAAGGGGATTTCAGTTTTCAGAATGCGCAGAGGCCAAGAATAGGGTAAGTGAGCTCGGCACATAAAAGATCAGCGGCGGCGCTGCTGCAGGGCCGTGGTGAGTACGGCGAGCATAAGGACTCCGCCGACTACCGTTCCGCGCCACAGGCCAGGCTCAGTCAGCGTAAGGTTGATGCTGCTGAAGATGGCGTGCAGCAAGAATGCTCCGACTACAGTGCCGAGAACGCTTCCCTGCCCCCCCGAAAGGCTCGCGCCTCCTACCACTGCTGCCGCCACGGCATCCAGTTCGTAGGAGCTCCCGGTCTGGGGGTCGCCCTGTCCACCGTATCCCGCCCACAAAATTCCCGCTAATCCGCCCAGGAGTGCGCTCAGGCCGTACGCGAACAACTTCACTCGAAAGACGTTGACGCCGGAAAGCTCCGTCGCCTGTTCGTTGCTGCCGATGCTGTAGAGGTAGCGGCCCATGCGCGTTCGCGTGAGCGTAAGGTGCACGAGGACAGCGACTATCAGCAGAATCACTACCGGCACGGGGACGGCAAAGGCGGTGTCCTTGAAGAACTTGCCGTTCGCCAGCCAGTCGAACAGCGGATATTTCGTCGCGGAGATGACGATCTGCTGATGATGGTTGATGACTAGGGACTGACTTCGCAGCACCAGTAGAGAGACAAGAGTCACGACGAAGGCAGGCAGGCGAAGCTTGTGTATGAGCGCTGCGTGCAGAGCGCCTACGCTCAAAGAGGCAAGAAGCGTCAAAATAACCGCCAGCACGACTGCGCCGAGCGTGAACATCCGCAGGTCGAGATGCGTGACGATGCCCGCCAGAATCATTCCGGCGAACGCTATCAGAGAACCAAGCGAAAGATCGATTCCGCCAGTGATGATGACGACGGTCTCTCCGATGGCGAAGACCGCCAGCAGTGCAACCTGAAGAAAGACATTCGACATGTTGCGCTGACTATAGAAGTTTTCGCGGGCCGACGAAAAGAACATCACGATGCCCAGCAGAACCAGCACCACGAGAACGCTAAGCTCTCGTGATGCCAGCAGCCTTTTGGCAAGGGACGGCCTCGCCTGCGCTCCGGTCAGCGGCGCGCCGTCAGGTGGACTTGAGGCCTTTATCTTTCAACTCCTTCAGAAACGCGGGAGCGTTCGCAGGGGTGATTACCTGTACGCCCGTATCGATGATATGCTTCTCGGGGTCGACGGTCATTCCGCTTTTTTCAAGCTCGGGCTTCAGCTCCATTAGGGCGGCGTCCAGTCCCTTGCGGTTGATGAGCATCAGCAGACGGGCTGAGATACGACCGAACTCGAAGGGCTTCTGCACGACGGCTACATCAACAAGCTTCTTCGCGAGATTGTCGAGCGTACGCGGCTCGCCGTCGAAGACTACGATCTTGACTTTGCCCAGGAGGCCAGCCTTCTGAACCTCGTCCACGATGGCGGGGCCGTTGTAGGAGTAGAGACCCAGGAAGCCGTTGATCTTGTTGCCGTACTTGGTGATCGCATCGGCGACATTGGCATGAGCGCGGCCTGTCGCGTCCTTGTCGTCCTCATAGGGTGCCTGAAGCATCGTGATTTTGTGGTCTTTAGTGGCGTCAACAAACCCCTGAAATCGCTGCTTGGCGTTATCGGCAGTCATGTTGCCCACAAAAGCCACGAAAGCGCCTCCATTGGGAAAGAGCGTGACTGCTGCCTCCCCTGCCCTCTTGCCGGCCTCATAGTTGATGGTGCCGATGTAGGCTAGCCGCTTGCTGGTTGGGGAATCGGAGTCGAAAGTGATGACGGGAACGCCCTTGGCGATTGCGGAGTCGATCACGGCAGCGAAAGCATCAGCCTGCACAGGTGAGACGGCGATTCCGTCAACGTTGGCTGCCATCGTCTGCTCGAAGACATCCTTCTGACTATTATTGTCGGCTTTCTGAGGGTACGTCCATCCGCTCGACGGATTGGCTCCGGCTTCCTTCACTCCGACCTTCAAGCCTTCGCCCATCGAATCCCAGAAGGGAGAGTTGCCGTTCGTGATGACTTTGAGGGTGATATCCCCGGTCTCTTTGCGTGGTTTATTGAACGCCGCAAAGGTCGCTTTGTTGTCCGTAGCTGGAACGGTGGAACCTGTTTCACCCGCTTTCGCAGGCGTAGTCGTGCCGGGGGTATCGGTCGGCTTATTCTTGTCCGGGTCGCATCCAGTGAGCGAGACCGAAAGCGCAAGAACAGCCAACCCTCCAAGCAGGGGAAGACGTTTCATCATCGATTTAAACTCCCTGAAAATAGGTTTGAGGTGCCGGGATGCAGAAATAGAGTGCCGTCTGTCCGTAGACATACGCCGTTGGGTAACCCTGATGCAGAGTATTCGTGCCCATCGGAGGTTTTTCCTCCTGCCAAGACAAAATTTTTTAGGAACCTTTACTAATCATCTGTTTGCAGAAACGTGCAGACACCAAGCGCACTTCACACCAGTGCCGCATCGCCGAGGCTATGGAATTCCCCATTTGAACTACTTGCAGTCGGTGGCAACAACTTGGAGCGTGAAAGGCCGAAGGGACGCTGTCGCCATTAGGCCCTGCCATGAGCTTGCAAAGGCCAGGAACCGCTATTCTTAATTGGCTTCGTTTTCACAAGGGGATGCTCGTCGGAGATCTTGTACAGGATGCATATGCATATCTTTCGTCCGAACCGGATGCACCGTTGCGAAAGAAGTTCAAGGCGGTTCTGGTAGACGAGTATCAAGATCTAAAGATCAATTGCGAAATCGTGAAGACGTATTTTGTGTCGTCGCCGGATTGCTCAATTACCGAGCCACCGGCAAATTCGACGTGGCATAAAGGCAAACTCAGGAAAGATTTCACCGATTCAAGAAATGGAAACGTTGGCTTGAAGCGCAGCCGATACTACTATTTCGCAATCGGTCT
>JANXLO010000561.1 GCA_025355115.1 Chthonomonadaceae bacterium | reverse complement strand
CACAAGGACTTCAAACGTCTGGCCGACCTGAGCTCTGTTGATCTCAATCGTAATGCCGTTCTGCAGTGCAATGAGTGCATTCAGCCGAGCGATTTTCTCAGTCTGCGGAATTTGATTCTCCATCGCGGCGGCCTTTGTGTTCGGCCTGGGACTGTAGGCAAACATGAAGGCCGAATCGAACCTAGTCTCCTCCACGAACCGCATCGTATTCTCCACCTGCGCGGCTGTCTCGCCTGGATAGCCGAGCATGATGTCCGTGGTTATGGAGAGGCCGGGTACACGCTCTCGAAGCCGGGCGACGATCTCACGGTACCGGGCCACGGTATAGCCGCGATGCATCTCCGTCAACAGCTCGTCGTCCGCGACTTGAAGCGGCAGGTGAACGTGCTCGCAGACCTTGTCCAGTTGGCCGATAGCGTCGATCAAGTCGTCTGTAAAGTCGCGAGGGTAAGGGGAGGTAAACCTGATGCGCTGAATGCCCCGGATGGCGTTGATGTCGGCGAGCAGATCGCAGAAAGGCACTCGCCCTTCAGGCATGTTTTTGCCGTAGGAGTTGACGGTCTGGCCGAGGAGCGTGACCTCCCTTGTGCCGGATCGCGCGAGGCCTTCGATCTCAGAGAGTATTTCGGCTGTCGGACGGCTCCGCTCCCTACCGCGCGTGAGCGGTACGATGCAAAAGGTGCAGAATTTGTCGCACCCGTACATGATTGGGACATGCGCTTTCAGCTTCGGACTGCGCACTGAAATTCGGCTCGGCACGTCTGCAACTATCGCTCCCTTTCGTGGGGGTAGCTCAAGTGCCGTCTGCACAGCCTGCGTTTGGAATGACTTTGCGGGAAGCAGAGTTAGGGGAATCAACTCACGGTACTCCCGTCTGGCTTGCCGCGCACTGGCGGCCTCCTCGCTGTCCTCGCCTCTCGCCCGACGTATCAGGGCGGGCAGAGCAGAGATGTTGCCCGTTCCCACCACGAGATCGACGAAGGGTGCGCGCTTCTGAATGGCCACGCTCTCAACCTGAGCCATGCAGCCGCAGACACCGATCACCATGTCGGGCCGTGTGCGCTTCATCTCCTTCAGCTTTCCAAGCTCACTCCATACCTTCTCCTCCGGCTTTGCACGCACTGAGCAGGTGTTGAGCAGCACGACCTCCGCATCCGCGGCATCCGCGACATGTCGGTACCCCATCTCCTCCAAATAGAGGCTCATCTGCTCCGAGTCTTCTTCATTCATCTGGCAGCCCCAGGTCATGATATGATAGCCCGGAGCCCCGTTCAATTCACGACTTTTGACTGCGTTAGACGCTTCCAAAATTCCGCTCAACATGACTGCTCTCCATAAAGAGTAACTGGATAGTTTGCACTGAGTTTAGTATAGCACGGCAAGCCCTGAGGAGGCGTGGATTCTTGACAGGCCCTTCACCGGTCTGCTATACTCTGAACTGCATCGTTCGGATGACGATTTGATTTTACTGCGGAGTTTCGGACTCATCCCCCACCCGAGCTTCATCTGATCCATCCTGCGAGTTTCTCCTGCTTCCCGGATGAAAATCCATTTTGAAACAAGCCACAGGCAACGATGACCACAGGCAGCACGACCGAACCAATAACCTCCACAAGCACAGCTCAAATGACCCGCAGTCTGCTTCGGACGATCTACCGTGAGCGCCTGCTCGTCTGGATCGTCTTCGCTGTTTTCATGTTTGCAATTAGCCTGCTCGTCGGTCTGTTCTACTATCCCCAGTCCTACTCCGCGATGGACTCGATTTCGCTCTCGCAGGCTTCTGGGGGAGGCGGGTCGCAGCTTGCCCTGCTCGCGGGAGTGGGCGGCGGAAACAAGGCAAAATATATCGGCCCGCTGAAGAGCCGCAAATTCGCCGAGCAGGTCGAAAAGACCGCCCATCTGCGCGATCTCTACGATCTCCCAAGCAACGACGATGCAGTCGAGAAACTTCAGAGAAACGTTCGTTTTGACGACAATGCGACAGACGGTCTTCTCTACATCACAATGACTCTCGACGCGCCGCCACGGCTGGCCCCAAACAGCGAAGCCCGCCGCGCCAAGATCAGGAACGCAACTGCCGTAGTGACCAACGCCTACGCAGCCGCGCTTAAGAACTACATCGTTTTCAATGACACGGACAAGGATTTGCAGTTGCTGAAGTCGGCGGACATCCAGTTGAGGCAGGCCCGCACCAGCTACGAGGCCGCCGTTGAAAAGTGGATCAGCTTTGTCAGGGGCAGCAAATCCCCTACGATGTCGGCAGGCTCAACAAGCGGCAGTGGGCAGTCGCCCGAACTGGCTCAATTGCAGTCTCTATTTGTAAGGCGAGGCACTCTAGAGGCTCAAATACGATCCACCGAAGCTGCGCTCGAAGCGACCAATCACATTCTCTCTGCAAGCCCGTCCGCTCTGGCGCAAATTCCCACCGAAGACTTGCTCCTCACCGAAGCGCGCCGCCGCTATACGGAAGCGCACAGCGATCTGCAGAACCTGCTCATCCAGCAGGCAGACGATTCGCCCCCCGTCCGCCGCGCACGCGAGCATCTGAAAATCGCCGCCCTCCATCTTCGTGAGCAAGCCGAGGCGATCTTGAACGGCAACACCTCCGAACATGCCAAGCGAGAAGCTCTCAAGGTAGAGTACGAGACAGTTCTGGAGCAGATCGCCATAGCGGAGAGAAGCATCAAGATCAGCAAAGACGCTGCCACTGGCTTCGAAAAGCTGCATGCAGAGGTCGAATTGAGCCTGAAAATCCTCGAAGCCACCGCAACCCGTTTCGCCGAGCTGAAGCTTCAAACCGTCTCCGCTCAGAGCCGAATGAACGTAGTAGATGAAGCTCGCCCGCCCCTCAAGAGCAGGCCAGGGATGCTCATGACTTCATTGGTAAGTCTGTTCGTCGCCCTTGGCAGCGTATTGGCATGGTACGCGGTCGAGTACACCGCTCGATCGGCGCGATTGTCTGCAAAACGTGGCGGCCGGCCGTTGGAATCGCATCGAATCGAGGGCAATCCGTGAAAGTAGTGATACTCGCGGGCGGGCTTGGCAGTCGCCTGAGCGAAGAGACGACCGTCCGGCCCAAGCCGATGGTTGAACTCGGCGGCAAGCCCGTGCTCTGGCACATCATGAAGATCTATACTCATTACGGTCTAACGGACTTCGTCATCTGCCTGGGCTACAAAGGCTACATCATCAAGGAGTATTTCGCGAACTACTTCCTGCACATGTCGGATGTCACTCTCGATTTTCGCAGCAACACCACCATCGTACATCAGCATAGCGCGGAGCCGTGGACGGTCACACTAGTCGATACAGGCGACAGCACTCAGACCGGCGGGCGGCTCGGCAGAGTGCGCGATCACCTCGAAGGTGAGACATTCTGCATGACTTACGGGGACGGACTTGGGAACGTGGACGTCGCCGAACTGGTGGCTTTTCACAAGCGAAACAGCACGCTTGCCACTCTGACGGCGGTGATGCCTCCAGGTCGGTTCGGTGTGTTGGATATGAAAGATGACAAAATCCATCGCTTCGAGGAGAAACCCCCCAGTGGCGACGGCTGGATAAACGGGGGATTTTTTGTTTTGGAGCCGCCTGTTCTTGATCTCATCGAGAGCGAAAGCACCGTATGGGAGCGCGAGCCTCTGGAAACGTTAGCCCGCCAGGGACAGCTGTCCGCCTTCAAGCATCACGGCTTCTGGCAGCCTATGGACACTCTGCGTGATAAGCTTCACCTCGAGGAGCTCTGGAACTCTGGATCCGCGCCCTGGAAGGTGTGGAAATGACGCCGGAGTTCTGGCGCGGCAAGAGAGTTCTGCTCACAGGGCATACTGGCTTCAAGGGGAGTTGGTTGTCGCTCTGGCTTCAGTGCCTGGGTGCTGATGTCGTCGGATATGCGCTTCCCCCTACCACCTCACCATCACTCTTCGATGCCGCAAGCGTTGGCGACGGCATGCGTTCCGTCATCGGCGATATACGCGACCTGACCCGGCTCACTAGCCTGATGACGGAATTCCAGCCTGAGATCGTCTTGCATCTTGCCGCGCAGGCCCTCGTTCGTGAATCCTACGTTGATCCTATTGAGACTTACAGTGTGAATGTAATGGGCACGGTGACACTGCTGGAGGTGCTGCGCTCTGTCCCATCGGCGCGAGTTGGCCTCGTAGTGACGAGCGACAAATGCTATGCCAACCGAGAATGGGTCTGGGGCTATCGAGAAGACGAGCCAATGGGTGGCCACGATCCCTACTCCAGTAGCAAAGGCTGCGCCGAGCTAGTGACGGCCGCATACAGGGCCTCTTTCTTTGGGAACGACAAATCGAAAACCATTATTGCAACGGCGCGGGCGGGCAATGTAATCGGCGGTGGCGACTGGGCAAAAGATAGACTAATCCCCGACATTGCGCGCGCTCTACAGGCCCGGCAACCGGTTATGATTCGCAATCCCTTCGCCGTTCGTCCCTGGCAGCACGTTCTGGAGCCTCTAAACGGATATCTTACATTGGCGGAAGAATGCTGGAACGGTGGAAGCGAATGCGCGGGCGGCTGGAACTTCGGCCCGAACGATGCGGACGCACGGCCAGTCCAGTGGATTGTCGAACGCATGGCCGAGCTATGGGGCGAAGGTGCAGCATGGCGGCAAGACACTGGCCTTCATCCTCACGAAGCGAACTATCTCAAACTCGACTCATCCCAAGCCAAAACTCGGCTTGGCTGGCTTCCGTGCCTCGATTTGGCCACGACGCTCGAATGGGTCGTTGAGTGGTACAAAGCCAATGAGGCCGACGCACGCGCCTTGACGCTCGATCAGATAGAACGTTTTGAAGCGATGCAGAGGAGCTACAAGTCATGAAATTTACTCCCCTGAAGATCCCCGGAGCCTATCTCATTGAGCTCCAGCCGCGCACGGACGACCGCGGCTTTTTCTCTCGGAGTTTCTGTGCCCAGGAGTTTGAGGCGCACGGCTTGAACTCCGCCGTTGCGCAGTGCAACGTCTCCTATAGTTCGCTGAAGGGCACGTTGCGCGGCTTGCACATTCAGCAGGCACCCCGCGAGGAGACAAAACTCGTTCGCTGCACACGTGGCAGGCTCTACGATGTCATCGTGGACGTGCGCAGCGACTCGCCAACCTACTGTCAATGGTTCGGTGTCGAACTTGACGCGGAGTCTCGCAATGCGGTCTACGTTCCTCGCGGCTGCGCACATGGGTTTCAGACCCTTGAGCCGGACACGGAGGCATTCTACCAAGTCTCAGAATTCTATTCGCAGGAGCTGGAGCTCGGCTATCGCTGGAACGATACGGCTTTCGAAATCAACTGGCCGATCACGGAGGCAGTGCTCTCCGACCGCGACCGCTCCC
>JANXLO010000552.1 GCA_025355115.1 Chthonomonadaceae bacterium | reverse complement strand
CTCAACCCGGCCGCGAGCGTCTCTCCCTGCTGAGAGGCAAGCTGCAGTACTGTGCCGGATATGGGTGAGCGGATGACCGTCTTGGACAACTGTGCCTTGTAATAGTCCACCTGCCGCTCGGCTGCCGCCAGCGTAGAGGCGTTCTCCTCGATCTGCTGCTTCTTGATCACATCCTGGGTGGTGTTGCCGAGAGCTGTGCTGAGATTTGCCTGCGCCTGCCTAACCTGCGCACGGGCGTTGTCTACATCCGCGCTCTTGACGGTGTTTGAAAAAGTGCCAGCGCGAGCAGACTCGAGCGCCGCCTGTGCCGCTTCCACACTGGACTGCGCCGTAGCGACCTGATCCTGTGCTGCCTGGAGGTCGGCTTTCACCTTCTCCTGCACCAGCTGAATGTTCTGGGTCGCCGACGTTACTTGCGACTGGGCAACGCTCGCACTCGCCTGCGAAGCGTCTACAAGGCTACCGGCGATGTATCCTTTTTTCAGCAGCAGCTGTTGGCGTTTGAGATTCGCATCGGCGTTTGCTGCCGTTGCCTTGGCCTGGGTCAGGCTCTCACGGGCATTCGCGATTTGCAAGTCGTAGCTTGCTTTCACCTGAACGTACGTCGATTCAGCGGATTTCAGGGCTGACTTCGAGGAGTCCAGCGCAGTCTGAGCACGACGAATTTCATTTGGCGTCTGCACGTTCTGAAGGCTAGCAGCGGCCGTCGCCGAGGAGAGACGAGCCTGCGCACTGCGTAGGGCCGCTGCCGCATCGGCGACAGCACCGGAGCTCTGCGACTTCTGCATTTTCAGCCCGGTCTGCTGTTCGAGAAGCCGCAGTTGAGCCGACTGGGCGTTGGCCTGCGCCTGCGCCAGCTGTGCCTGAATATCGGGGAGGTCCAGCTCGGCGATCGGCTGCCCTGCGGTGACGTGACTTCCGACATCGGCGTAGAGCCGCTTGATAGTTCCTGTAATCTGCGAGCCGATCTTCACCTGTGCGCCGGTCTGCGCAGTGACGCTTCCTGTCGCAGAGACGGTCTCGATGAGATCACCGCGCTTGACCTTGTCGGTAAGCATCTTGGAGGTCGCGTCCTCTGCCGGGTGTGTTTTTGTCCAGCCCCACCAGCCTGCCGCGCCCAATGCGGCTAGCATCAAAAGGATGGGAACAGTGCGTGACGTACGTTTCACTCTGCGTTTCGCCGTCGACGGGACGGGCGACGATATGGATGCCATGAAGCCTCTCCTTGATGCTGTCAATTCCTACGTTCGGTCTATAAGTGTCGCCTCGCCATCAGTGAAGCGCGAAAGCGTCTCCTCCACCGTGGGCGGGTCGAAATGAGATTCGGATTTTAGTTCCGTATTCCTTGCGGGCTGAGCCGAAAGGCGATTCCCCGCCGCATCCAGCACACGCACTGCCTGCAAAAACTCCTGACGCTCGCTAGTTGACAGCAGTTCCCAGAGATGCTCGTACCTCGCACGACGCCTGCTTCGGCGCTCACGCACCCAGGTATGCCCCTTGGTGGTAAGCCGCAGCCGGACGATGCGCCGATCCGACGGATCGCTCAGTCGCTCTGCAAGGCCGTGGTTGACCAGCCGGTCGGCGGCCTGAGTAAGCGCATTTTGACGAACATTTAGCCTTTCGCTCAATTTGCCCATCGTTTCGCCGAGGTTAGGCTCACCGGGCATCTCATTTTCCCGATAGAGGCTCTGCGCGAGCCGCATCTGCGCCAGAGGCAACTGCAGCAGGGGCATGTCCAGGTTTTCGGTGTCCATCAGCCGCCGCATGACGCCGGTCAAAGTTCGCTCCAGCCAGGCCAGCTCTTCGGAATCGTAGGATTGCGCCACAGCGACAGCCGTGAATGCAGCCGTAGCTTCCTCAATTGCAGCAATCGGTATCACTATGACTAAATCCTCTTTTCAACTCCGACGGGACGGGCATATCTTGCGCTGTATCGCTCATCGTGCAGGGTGACATCGGCCACGATGCGCTGAACCCATTAGTTAACAATACGAACAGCCCCATGAAATGTTCACACATATGAACTATTGAGTCATGGATTAAAGCAAATTATCCGTCAGCACAGGTTTGACGAGAGGAAGAGGCTGTAGTTACGGCTGAGTCTGGTCAGATTACACTATTTGCCACACTGATGCTGTGGTGAATCTGCGTGGGGCAGACAGTCGGTCTAGTTTGACTGTAATTTTTTTTGTCCGAGGGCTTGACGCGCGGGTTTGATTATGCTATTATCGTGCATATAGAAAGGCGCGTGGCCTCAATACTTTTTAAACCCTGCTTGCCCCCTTCCCCCCACGAAGGCGCGTGACAGTACGGCGTGGCAATGGATCTCTCCACTAAACAGGGCAGACGTGAGCAGGGGCAGCGCATACAGCGCGCTGTGGAGCGTGCCGGACTCTCGATTGAAGAGCTTGCCGGCCGCATCGGCTGTTCACGCGCACTCATCTACCAGTATCTCTCCGGCACGACACTCGCTCAGCCAGATCGCCTTCAGCAGATCGCGGCGGAGTGCGGCGTCACCTTGACCGACTTCTACTCCACCTCTGAGGAATTCACTCCGGCGCCTCGGCGCGCGGCCCCCGCAATCGTATCGCCCGTCCCTTCTTCTCTGCCTGTCGCTCTGCCTTCACAGGAAGTCGCCGTCCGTCTGAATGAGAGCCTTCGATCTCTCCAAGAACTTGCAGGTGCGCAGGAAGGTCCGCCGGACTATCGTGCACTCGCCTCCACCTGCGAACGGATTCTGTCGCTCGCCTCACAGGTGGGCGACAACGCGGTTCAGGCCTCAGCTCTGCTGAGGCTGGGAAACGCACTCCTGAGCATTGCCGACTTCCCACGTGCAGCAGAAGCTCTCGCTCGTGCGGTGGCTTTTGCGCGGGAGATCGGAGCAAGCGGGACAGAGACGTCCGCCCGCCAGAGTCTTGGGCAGGCGCTCTATCAACTGGGGCGCACGGAGGAGGCTGGGGTGCAGTTCGCGTCCATTGCGGCCGGGGCCGATTTTCAAGGTCGCTGGCAGGGCACCCTTTCGCTCGGGAGCATCCACGAGCAGCGCGGCGAGTATCGGCAGGCGATGCAGCGCTTTGATGACGCCGCGAACATCCTCGAGGAGGGTGAGGCGAATGGGACGGTTCGAGCGGAGGCGGTCGCCGTCGGCCTGCTCTACGTCAACGCCAATCGCACCAATGTCTATTTAGACGAGGGAGACTTCAGAGGCGCAAGGCCGCTGGCGGAAAAATGCCTGGCAGATGCGGAGAGCCTGGGCATTGCTGGACAGTACCTGGAGGCCCGGTTCAATCTCGCGTGGTGCGATTTTGGGACCGGACAGTGGGCGCATGCCTATCCGGCCCTGACGAGCTTGCTGCAGCTGGCTCGCTTCATTGGAGATCAGGGACGTGAGACGATGACCCGTGCCTGGATCGGCATCCTGCTCGCCGCTGCAGGAGATCGCGACGCTGCTCTGGCATTCGGCAAGGACGCTCTGGCGCAGGCGCTCTCGCGCGGCGACCGCCGTTCGGAGCTCTACGCGCAGCTTGCACTCGCCGATGCTTATAGCGGAGACAGCAGGCGCGACAGCGAGGCGCGTTATCACACTACTCAAGCGCTCGCGGTGGCCTCGACAGTGCGTGAGACCAGAGCCGAGATAGAGTGCCGGCTGCGCCTGGCGCATCTGGGAGCACAGAGCGGCAACCCGAGGGAGCAGCAGGACGCGGCGACCCGTGCACTCGCTCTTTCAGAAAGGCTTGGCGCCCGTCATCTGGAGAGTCTGTCGCGAGTGTGGCTGGCGGAGGCTATGCTTCGGACGGCATCCACCCCGGACGGTGCCGATCAAAGCGCATCTCTCGCCTCCGCCCGATCTGAGGCCGAATCCGCTTTGGAGACTGCGGACGAGCTGGAGCTTGCCGAAGGACGCTGGCGGTCACGCTCTGTTCTGGCTCGAATACTACTCCAATCCGCATCCCAGGAGGCTGAAGGCGCAGAACTTAGGCTGCGAGAGGCCGTTGCAGTGCTCGAGAACCTGAGGGCGGCACTCCGGGAAACAGGAATTCCCGATACGCTTCTCGAAAATGAGGACTGTGCCGACGTCTATATCCAGCTAGGGCAGCTTTTGCAAAAGACGGGTCGCACGGACGAGGCCTCTGCCTTCCTGGAGCAGGCAGGTTGGCCTCCGCTCATGACCCGTCTGACCGCGCCAACCGAGGCGGCCGCACCCTTCCCGCGAGGAGCGCAATGAAGTCAGTGACCCCCGGAAATGCACCGGTGCTGGTCGATCCGAATGTTGTTCCTGTCGACGGATCGACAGCCCCTGAGTCGGTCTCCTCCAGCAGATGCTCTGACCGCCCGAAACTTCAGGCGGGGTGCGTCATTCTGGCAGCAGCTCTCTGGCTGACCGCGGGCTGCGGCATCGGAACCGACTTCACGGGCGGAAGCATTCCTCCGGGAGGCACCAGGCTTTTTGGGCGCGTTGCGGCGGCGGAGAACCCGTTGCTGCCGTTAGCGAACGTAATGGTCAATGTGGAATCCCGGCCAGTAACCGGCGGCATTCGTACCCTTCGGACTGTCACAAGAACGGATGGCTCCTTCGACTTCATATCAGTTGCGACGGGAAGCACCTCAAGCACCATGACTGTAACCGTCACGCCGGATGCG
>JANXLO010000548.1 GCA_025355115.1 Chthonomonadaceae bacterium | reverse complement strand
TCGACGCCGCGTTTCATCTTCGAGACGATGGCATCCAGAACGGCGTAACGGTCGGTGGACTGCTCCACCGCGCCGGAGATAATTAGCGGGGTGCGGGCCTCGTCGATCAGGATGCTGTCCACTTCGTCGACGATGGCGTAGTGCGGCTCGCGCTGCACAAGATCGTCTTTCGAGAAGGCCATATTGTCGCGCAGGTAGTCGAAGCCGTACTCGTTGTTGGTGCCGTAGGTGATGTCACAGGCGTAGGATTCGGCGCGCCCGCAGGGCCGGGAGTGCGTGAACCGCTCATCCTCGTCCTCGAAAGTGGGATCGTACAGGTAGGAGCCGCCCTCGTCGCCCGTCTCCGGGGACTGACCCTGGATAATCCCGACGCTCATTCCAAGCAGATGGTAGATCGGGCCATTCCAGACAGCGTCGCGCCGGGAGAGGTAATCGTTCGCGGTGACGAGGTGTGCGCCTTTGCCGAGCAGAGCGTTCAGATAGAGCGGGCAGGTAGCGACGAGGGTCTTGCCCTCTCCCGTGCGCATCTCGGCGATTCTCGCATCGTGCAGCACCATGCCGCCGATCATCTGCACATCGTAGTGGCGCAGGCCAATCGTCCGTTTGGAGGCTTCGCGAACCAGCGCGAACGCCTCGGGCAGAACGGCGTCGAGGATGGGATCGTAGATTTTGCGATCTTCTTCTCTCCTCTTCTGGTCGGTGAGGCCCTCCCAGGTCGCTTCGACTGCGGCGCGCTTGGTCTTATATTCGCTTTGGACGCGCTCTTTGAGCTGCTCCGTCTTCTCGCGCATCTGCTCATCCGTCAGCTTCTGAAACTGCGGCTCGAATGATTTGATCTTCTCGGAGACGATCTGATATTTCGCAATGTCTCTGGCGTTCGAGTCAAAGAGTTTGCTGAGGAAATTGGGTAGTGCAACCATAGGAGCTGTCTCACCTCTGTCCCGGCGACGGGTTCGGCTGGGCTGTTCGTCCGGAAAGGAATTCGTAGCGTTCATTTATAAAGGGGCCGTGCTAGTATACCCTTCCTCACATACGAAAGTAAACGTCGTGCCGGTTTCGAAAGCTGTCTATTCGAAGCATTTGCCAAAGACGCAACGCTTACAATGAAAGCGCGTCTTGACGAATTGAGCGGAAGAAGTTACAATAGTTGTCAGGTTCGCAGAGAGAAGGTGCATTCATGTCAAATCTGTTGATGCGGCGTCCGACGCTGGATGCGCTTCCGCCCGTGCCGGAATTGCCGGTGGGCTATAGTTTGCGTCTTTTTCAAGCAGGCGATCTGGAGTCCCTCGCGGCGCTGATGCGATCTGCGTTCGAGGACGAGGTTTGGACGCCGGAGTGGGTTCGGGAGACACTGACGGAATCGCCGGAGGTGAAGGCGGTCTACGTCATCGAGTATGGCGGTAAGATCGTGGCGACCGCCTCGGCGAGGATTGTCGAGGATGTATTCCCTGGCTCCGGCTACCTGCACTGGGTGGCCGTCGCGCCAGAGCATCGAGGCAAGCATCTTGGAGCCGCCATATCGCTCGCCGTGCTGTATGAGTTCGCGCGTCTGGGATGCAAGGACGCCGTGCTGGAGACGCAGGACTCGCGTCTGCCAGCCATCAAGACCTACCGCAGCCTGGGATTCGTGCCCGAGCATACGCACGAGTCCCACCCCGAACGCTGGGGCAAGATCGCCGAACTGCTCACCGCAATCGGCTTGTAGAACCAGCCGGCATCGTCGCGAAAAACGGTTCGCATCCGATACGACTGCATCGCTCCGATCCAGGGCTCGAGCATTCAAGGATATTCATAGGGGGCGCCTTTGAACTGTCAGGCCTGTAGGATGGAAGCGGAGACTCGCTATGTGCGCTTCAACCAGAATATCGGCGTGTTTGTGGTGCGCTTCAGCAAGTCAATTCGAGGCAATCTCTGCGCGGCCTGCGCCAGCAGACACTTCTTCGAGTACACTTTCACGACGCTGCTCCTGGGCTGGTGGGGCGTCATCTCCTTCATCATGACTCCGTTCATCCTCATCGGCAATATCTACTATTACTGCTCGCGCAAAAACGTGATCGCCGCTGACAGCAACTTCATGTCGCCATCGCGTGCAGCATTCCCCGACGGTCATCGAATGCAGCACCAGTACGGACAGGCGGACTCGTCTCTGCCGGCGTCCTCCGCAAGCACGCCGCACAACTACGATTTGAGGAACCACACCGCAGAGCCTTCCTCCAGTGAGGACATGCCGCAGGATGACGAAAAACAGCGACGCAGTAGATCCGACAGCAGCTTGCACAAGTGGGACATCTGAGGAAAAAAGTTGGAATTCCCGATTATACGCTTCGCGATATTTTTTTTCAGCAAGCACTCGATGCCTTACCGCCTCTCCGTCAGCGCTACGCTGCTCTTCCTGCTTCTGTCTTCGGTCACTGGTCAGGCTCAGAAGCGGCCGAGCCATGTCGGTGCAGACCAGGTTCTCGTGGTCGAAAATACTGCGAGCGAGGACTCGGTTGCTATTGGCGACTACTACACTCTCAGACATAAAATGCCTCAGATGAATCTGTTTCGCCTGGCCTGTCCTGTGGCAGAGGAGTGTTCACTCAAGGAGTTTCGCGAGCAGATCGAAGCCCCTATCAAAAAATATCTTGCGGACAGCAAACTTAAGATCGACTACATCGTCCTGACCAAAGGGCTGCCCATTCGAACGCATGAGGGGCCAGCGGGAGGCTTCAGCATTGACGGGCTCCTCGCGGTCATGGACTGGACACAACTCTCCACTAGAAGCCCCAATCCCTACTTCTCCCGCGAGGAACGCTTCACCCATGCGAAATACAGCCTCTACCTCGTCACCCGACTGATCGGCTACACTCGCGCCGACTGCCTTCGGCTCGTGGACAATGCGGTTGCCAGCCGACCTTCAAAAGGCCCTTTCCTCATACACACTGGCCCAGGCCACGAGGACGCGGGCTATCATTTGGTGAACGAGGGAATGCGCGGCGCGCACAAATTCCTGACCGCCCATGGGTTCCACAGTGTTTTGGATACAGCCGATGCCTTTCCCGGCGGCTACGACAGCCTCGCGGGCTACTTCTCCTGGGGCAGCAACGACAGTCGTTTTGATAAAGCCGCCTACAACAGCCTGCATTTTGTGCCAGGCGCGATCGCGGAGACCGCGGTCTCTACCAGCGCCCGCACTTTCGACAATCCCAAGGCTCGCGGTCAGTCGCTCATCGGCGACCTGATCGCGCAGGGAGTGACCGGCTGCAAAGGCTACGTCTCTGAGCCGTATGCCGACAGCATCGCCCGCGCAGACATCCTCTTCGCTCGCTACACGTCCGGATATAATCTGGCCGAAAGCTTCTACATGGCCTCCCAATATCTCTACTGGAAAGACATGGTTATCGGCGACCCAATCTGCGCCCCCTACGCCCGATAAAGGAATTCAGAGCATACGTCCCTAACTTTACTCGTGACTACACTCAGCCCTTTCGCTGCAATAGGGCTGCCAGGAAATTTCGTTCATGTATCCATTCAACCTGACTGACACTCAAATCGCGGCCTTCCATGAAGACGGCTATCTTATGGTTCGCGGGCTTTTCGATGCCGAAGAGTCGGACCTTCTCCTGAAGATAGGGCGAGCAGACGCTCGCCTGGACAAGGACAAGCTTTCTCGGCTGGACGCGCAGGGCGGGGTCACTCGATTGGCGCTTCGCAATGAGCTTGGAGACGACATCTACAGCGCGGTCACACGCAGCCGGCGAATTGTAGATACGATGGAACGGCTGCTCGGCGGGGAAGTCTATCACTATCACCATAAACTGAACATGAAGGAGCCGTTCGTCGGAGGTGCGTGGGAGTGGCATCAGGACTACGGCTACTGGTACAACAATGGCTGCCTGTTCCCGGACATGGCGAGCTGCATGATCGCCGTTGATAAGGCCACTCGCGAGAACGGCTGTCTACAGGTTATCCGCGGATCGCAGCGCATGGGACGCATCGAGCACGGCCTCACTGGCGAGCAGACGGGCGCGGACATGGAGCGTGTCAACGAGGCATTGAAGCGACTGGAGCTGATCCACTGCGAAATGGCTCCGGGGGACACGCTTTTCTTTCATGCAAACCTCCTGCACCGCTCAGATCAAAATCGCAGCGCCGAGCCGCGATGGGCTCTCATCTCCTGCTACAACGCCGCGAGCAACAATCCATACAAAGTCCATCACCATCCATGCTACTCGCCGCTCGAAAAGGGCGACGACACCGATGTCAAAGCAGTCGGATACAGACAGTGGATCGAAGTCCAGGATCAAGTCAAGACGGTGGAACTGGCATGAAAGCGCCCCGCAAACTATGATAGAGGAAGAGACAACCGACCGTGTCACGCTGATCTGCACGAAGGAGTCGTTTCAGCCCGCGCCGGTCGAATGGGTGCGATGGCTGGCGCTCAATGCCGACCTCTACCGGGTGCAGCAGGCTTACAGAACCGACCGCCTGACCGCTCCGAGCTATGCCGAATGGGAGGCATGGCATAAGGACGGACAGCTTTTCTGCGCCGCACTGATACAAAATGCCGTCGTCTCTCTCGCCTCCGTGCGCAAAAACAGCGAGACGGAGTGGGAGATGACTACTCTCCACACGCAGGAAGCACATCGCAGAAAGGGCTACGGCAAGGCGGCGGCAACA
>JANXLO010000547.1 GCA_025355115.1 Chthonomonadaceae bacterium | reverse complement strand
GAACAAGGCGACGCTCAGTCAGCCCGACGTTGACGAAGGGGGCGAAAAACGCCTCTGGCCCGAGGCTCAACTTGCCGCGAATGCCCCCTGCCAGTCGCCCGCGAGCAAATCCCAGCAACTGCTCATCGCCGTCGAGTGCTTCCCGCAACCCTGCGACAATCGCGGCTTCCTCCGCGCGGCGTCTGGTCTTCTCGTCCGTCTCGCGCTCCGCCTTCGATTTCGGCTTCGTGTCCGCAGCGTTCATAAAAGTTCGCCTCTCTAAGTTTCACTGCCGGAAGACAGAAGTTCCACCCGGCCCTGAATTAAGGTACGGAACCGAAGTGCAGCAAGTTTCGCACCGGCTGTCTGCCCGGCAGTCAGGGCAGCGGGACGGGCGTTTCGCACCTCCTCTTTCACAGCGCAAAAGAGGAATCCTGCTCTGTGCGTGAGGAACTGTGCATAGCATGTGCGTATAGTAGAGTGTCTCCCACGATTGAACCCTGGAAGGAAGCAGTCCATGCGCCGTTTTCTCGGCATCCTTGTCGCCATATTCTCGTTCGCGGCTCCGTCACGCTCTTCACAGGCTCAGAAGCCTGCCGAGAAGCAGCCCGAAACATTCACTTTTCTGGATATCACCGACACGCACCAGACCGCCTCCGGCAGCACAGACCCTCTTCGTCTGCTCTCGGAAGAGGCCGCCCGCATGAACCCCAGGCCTGCCTTCGTCGTCGACACCGGCAACATCACAGAAGCGGGGCGACCGGAGGAGTACGACGTCTTCAAGCAGGCCATCGCGCCGCTGCAAAGCGCGGGGATAGGCTTCTACGCCGTGCCCGGCAACCACGATGTGCGCTGGAGCCCTGACGGCAAGGAGGGCTTCGTCAAGGCTTTCGGCAAGCTCTACCAGTCCTTTGATCACGGCGGAGTGCATTTTGTCCTCCTCGACTCCACGGTCGTTCTGGAGCACTGGGGGCATTTCGACAAGGCCGAGCTGGACTGGCTAAAAACCGATCTGAAGCGCGTCCGCCCCGAGACGCCGGTCTTTATGTTCATGCACCATCCGATTGGCCGCGGCACTCCCGGCACACGCTTCGTGGACAATGAGTATGAGCTGACCGCTCTGCTGCGCGGGCACAACGTCGTCGCGCTCTTTACAGGGCATGGCCACAGCGATCTGCTGTGGAAAGTCAACGGCGTCACCGCGCTCATGGCGCGAGGGCTCTATCAGGGATCCTACTATCGCGTCACCGTTACGCCTCTCATTATCTCCATCGACCGCGTAGTCAAGGAGAAGCCGGGCGAAGCGCAGCATATCGCCAGCATTCCGATCAACGCCAAGGTCATTCCCTCTCAGATACGAGCCGGATGGGACGATCCTGACGTGCCCTTCCTGGAGCGCCGCCGCGCCGCCGCAACTCTGGAGCCTCGTGCCGTCAGCGACAATCCTGACGGGGAGAAGGGCGATGTCCGCCTGGATGATGGCGAGTGGAGCCCGATGACCAAGGATCGCCGCGACATCTGGCGCAGCCAGTTCCCGACCCGCGACCTGGCGACCGGCATCCACACCGCCACAGTCCGTGTCACCACCAGCAACGCCGTCGCTCTCTCGCAGGAGCTGATCATGGAGATCGAGCGCGACGAAAAGGAGGCGAACCGCAAGTGGGCAATCGACCTGGACGGCCCGATTCAGTCCGATCCCCTGCGCGTGAGCGACACCCTCTACGTCTCCGCGCTGGACGGAAAGCTCTACGCCCTGAACACGCTCAATGGAAAAAAGCGCTGGACCTTCATCACCAAAGGCCAGTTCGTCGGCTCGCCTGTCATCGTCGAAGGCACCCTCTACCTCGCGTCCACGGATCACAATCTCTACGCGATCGATCCCGCCAACGGCAGGCCGCGCTGGCACCGAGACATTGAGGCGCCGCTCTTCTCTACCCCCGCTGTCGCGAAGGGCATCGTCTGCATAGGAGGCAAGGAGAAAATCTATGGCGTGGAGGCGGCGACCGGGCAGGTGCGCTGGACTCAGCCCGCCGGGGCGGGCAGCTTCTTCCAGTCCCGCGTTGCCACCGATGGCGACAGCTTCTATCTCGGCGGCTGGGACAACACGCTCTACTCTCTGGACGTTCTCACCGGAGTTCCGCGCTGGACGACCAAGATGGGGAAGGACTTCTACTCGGCGCCCGCCATCGCCTCGCCCGCGCTCGGCAACGGACGCCTCTACATCTGCTCCAACGACGGCGCTCTGCACGCGGTCAGCCTCCGCACGGGGCACGACGACTGGACGGTTCATGCTCCCGCGAAAGGCGACGTGTTCGGCTATGCTTCCCCAATCTTCGCCGACGGCGTGGTCTATCTTGGCGGCCTCGGGCCGAACGGGGACGTCTACGCCCTGAACGCCGCCACTGGATCCATAAAATGGCGGCACGCCACCGGCCAGACGATGTACGACGGCGCTCCCCGACTGGCCCCGGACGGCAAATCGCTCGCCATCATGGCTCTGCGAGGCCACGTCTCCGTCCTCGACACCGCCAATGGCGCAAGGCTCTGGAGCTATGAGCTCGGCCCCGGCAACATCTTCTCCACGCCGGAATACGACGGCTCCATCGTCTACACCGTCACCATGGCCAACGACGTCCAGGCCATCAACGCCCCCCGCAAGCCCTGAAATAAACATTCTCTCGCAAAACTTATTGCGACCCTTGACAAAAATAAAACGGGCGGGTTATAATGAGCACGGACGCATTCGAACCTCCACTACTGTCGCATCGGCAAGCCTCTGCAGGAAGCAGAGAGAAGGAGCTCGGCAACACAATGCAAGACGATTTCACCCCCCCCCCGACGCCTGTCCACGCAAATCAGGCGTCAGAATAAACCCCGGCAGGCGGCATAGCCTCCTCCTGCTGATCCTGCTCCTTGTCGCGCAGGCCTTCCCTCTCCCGGCCCATGCGGCGCACTACGCTATGGCCGTCACAGGCGGCACCGTATTGACATACGGGCAGTACGGCAATTCTCAGAGACCTATGTCCTGGCTCCCATCAGGAGGGTATGGCGGACAAGGCGACGGCTACGGAATCGGCTCGGACAGATGCTTCGGAGACATCACCGCCACGTTCACCTGGACCCAAGACAACGACAATCTTCCGCCTCCTCCGTGCATCATTATCACTCAGACATGCACCGCGGAAGCGCATTCCACTGATCCCGACGCCCTCCTATCCGCCAACTGCGACCTCCCGAATGCCCAGGTCAG
>JANXLO010000525.1 GCA_025355115.1 Chthonomonadaceae bacterium | reverse complement strand
CCATTTAGGGCTGCGAGTATCGTTGGCGATAAATCCGTTCCAGACGCCATAGTCCTCGATAGGAAGAGTCTCGTCGTAGTCCTTGGCATAGAGCATCAGGGCAACCGACATCTGCTTGGTGTTGGAGAGACAGGCGGTCTGTCGGGCTTTCTCCCTCGCTTAAGCGAAGACCGGAAAGAGAGTGGCAGCCAGGATGGCGATGACTACAAGTAGCTCGATCAGCGTGAAGCCGTTTCGTGAACGTGCGCCGCGGATAGGCAGAGATGAGTGCATAGTTGTTGATTCCTTTCTTTGAACCAGGTGCCGCCGGCTACGCAGGCGCGTCGTTGTCATAGGGACAAACTTGAATCATCCCTGGGTGCGTCTTACCGATGCGTAGAGGCGCGTATCACAAGCTGCGCCTGAAGAAGTATCTGCTGGGGAGGCAAGTCGGGTGTTTCGATGCGCCGGTGGAGTGCGCCCCACGCGAGCGATGTCATCTGCTCGACAGGCTGCACCAGCGTCGTGAGTGGGCAGTCCAGATAGTCCGCGTCCTCGATCCCATCATGTCCGATCAGCGCGGCATCCTCGGGAACACGCAGACCAAGTTCACGAATAGCGCGATAAGCGCCCAACGCCACATCATCGTTGAAGCAAAACATTCCATCCGGACAGCCCTGCCCCGCGATGTGCGAGGACACCGCGTCACGGGAAGCCGCACGGGAGTGGTGGGCGGTGGAGACGATCTCGAGCGGTCGTCCCTCGGCTGCCATGACTGCGCGGTAAGTCGCCAGACGCGGTTCGTCATCGGCCATGCTCACCGCTCCAATGAAAGCAATACGGCGACACCCGATCGCCAGCAGATGTCTCAGCGCCGCCTCGGTTCCGATGCGCAGATCGATGCCGACGTAGTCCATCTCCGGCAGCTCCGCCGAGACGAAGTGCGCTCCGCCAAGGCCAACGAGCGGGAGTCTCTTCGCCGCCTCACGGCCAAGCAACGCAACAAGCTGTGGCGCGGCCTCGAAGGCAAGGCACCCGTCAACGCTCCAGAAAGTCTCGGGAAGCACGGCAGCTCGCTCCGGTGCGACGGATTTGGCTTCAGTGATTAGATCAGACACTCCAATCACCGCCTGATACCGGTCGCCGTGCATCTGCTGGAGCAGATGCCGCATCACTTGCGCGTCGTAGGCGCTGCTCATATTCCGCATCCATACCGCAACCTGGTTGGTGCGTCCTGTAGCTAGTGCGCGCGCGATTCTGTGCGGTCTATAGCCCATGCTCTGCGCGGCATCCTGCACACGGAGCCGGGTCGCCATCGAGATGAACTGATCGTCTCGACCATTGAGAACACGAGAGACGGTGGTGTGAGAAAGATTGAGAGCGCGACCAATATCTTGGATAGTTGCAGGCATTTCGCATTCCTCGCTGGTTTCGCGCACAACCGCACACGCGAAACTATGGAGACAGAATAACATGGAACTGCAAAAAAGTCGACACTATTGCCACTGTAACTCAAAACAAATCGCCTTCCCTGCGTTCAGGAAGGCGATTGTAGACACTGCTTTAAGTTTTTAGAAACTGATTAGCTCGCCGATAATACGTTCAGCAGACCGGTGAGGCAGGCGTAAAAGGGCGGGATGCTAGCGACGAGCACTCGCTCATGGATCGTATGAGCACCTCGGATATCCGGCCCAAACGAGATCATCTGCAAGGCCAGCTGCTTGCCTTTGAAGACGCCGCACTCGAGGCCCGCGTGGACCGCCATGACGTTAGGGGGATGACCCAGCGCCTCTTTGAACGACAGTTCCGCTTTTCTGAGAAGAGGGTTGTCGGGGTCAGCGGGCCAGCCGGGATAGCCGTCGCTGAATGTTACGGTCGCGCCGGACGCCTCCAGCATAGCTCGGACACCAGCCTGGAACTCGACGATGGCCCCGTCGCGAGAGGAGCGCGTCGAGCAGGTGAGGATGACCTCCGACTCGGCTGTCGCGATCACCGCCACATTGCAGCTCGTCTCGACCAGTCCGGGCACGACTTCAGACCAGGCCTGTACCCCATGCGGCACCGCTCCGACAGCAGTGAGCAGCGAGCGAGTCAGTTCAGCTGAGATTGGGCGCAACGTTGCCTCTCGCGGCAGGCGTTCGCAGCCGCAGAGGACGCTGTCCGCCCCGCCCGTGATGAGATCGGATTCTATACGCTCCGGCATCGAAGGGTCGCGAAAAGTCGCCTCCAGAGTCGCGGCTTTGCTCTCGGACACCCACACAGTAATATGAGCTTCGCTGGGAATCACATTTCGTGCGGAGCCGCCAGAGAACGATGCCAATTTCAGAGTCTCGTGAGGATGCATCGCCCGCATAACTTCCTGCAGCAGCCTCTGGATGGCGTTGCCATTCTTCTGATGAATCTCCACTCCGCTGTGCCCGCCGGGCAGACCGGTGAGGCTGAGGCGCAGAGGCAGCTCCGACGCGGAGGGCTCTTCACGGGAGACGCTCCA
>JANXLO010000503.1 GCA_025355115.1 Chthonomonadaceae bacterium | reverse complement strand
GTTCGAGTCATGCGTGCCACACTGAGATTGGAGCAGGGAATCCTCAATCTCGACACGCCCGACTTCACGTTGAATCTGGTGAAAGCCTCGCAGACTATGGCAGCCTTACAGCCCAAAAACGGCAACGGCTTCGACTTCACGCCCGCAGATCGTCTCGCCGCCCGTGGAGGCAATGGATACCACCATCTGGGTGATCTGACACTCCGTTTGCGTCGAGGCAACTCCGGAGGCTGGCAGGATTACGATACAGCCGCCGCTCGCAGCCCGATTCACGCACTACCTGCCTCTGGAAACACGCTTGCCGCCGCCGATCTCACCCCCACTCTGCCCTCCGAATGCCCCCTGACCATTACACGCTCGTGGATTGTGGACGGCGGACGACTTGGGCTGCGTTTTGTGCTTAAGAACAACACCGCTGGCCCCATCCAGATCGGCGCACTGGGCCTCCCGATGATCTTCAACAATATCATCACCGACCGCTCGCTCAAGCAGGCGCACGAAATCTGCTCCTTCTTCGATCCTTACATTGGCCAGGATGGAGGCTACTTGCAGGTGACTCGGCTGAACGGGAAAGGCTCCGCGCTCGTCGTTGTCCCGGACGGCAACACGCCCTTCGAGGCGTATCAACTGCTCAATGAACCGACCCGTCCGAGCCAGACTTTCGAAGGCGCGTTCGCCTGGATGGTTCATACCCAGGCTTATGCGGAGAAGGAGTGGGCCACCGCCGCTCCATGGAACCCGCCGACACTGGCTGCGCTCGCGCCCGGTGAAGCGCGAACGTACGGCGTCAAATTTCTCCTCGCGGAGGACATACGTCATATCGAAGCCACTCTCACAGCCAACCAGCACCCGGTCGCTGTCGGCATCCCCGGCTATGTGCTGCCGCAGGATATAGACGGCAAACTATTCCTCAACTACAAGCACAAGGTCACGTCCCTCGCTGTTGAGCCGAAGGACTCGATCGCGGTTCATGCGGAGAAGTCCCTTCACGGCAACTGGCAGGCGGTCACACTCAGAGGCAAACACTGGGGCCGGGCCCGGCTCACTGTGACCTATGACGATGGGCTGAAGCAGTCCTTGAGTTACTATGTCATCAAGCCTGCCGCGCAAGCAGTAGCCGATCTGGGGCATTTCCTGACGACACGCCAGTGGTTCGTGGATGCCAACGATCCTTTCCACCGCAGCCCCTCTGTAATGAGCTACGACCGTGAAGCCGACAAGCTCGTGACGCAGGACAGTCGCGTGTGGATCGCCGGGCTGGGCGATGAAGGCGGCTCCGGCTCGTGGCTCGCGGCTGTAATGAAGGAGTTTGGGCAACCCAATCAGGAAGAACTGGCAAAATACGAACAGTTTGTGGACACAGTGTTGTGGGGCGGGCTGCAGTACAAGGACGGCCCCAACAAGTATGGCGTTCGCAAAAGCCTGTTCTATTACGATCCGCAGGGGCTTCCGACGTTCTCTTACGATCCTACGCGGAACTGGCGCTCGTGGACAAGCTGGAGCAAGCAGGCTTCCGAGGATATCGGGCGCGGATACAACTATCCGCACGTCGTGGCCGCCTACTGGGCTCTATATCAGGTGATGCGAAACCATCCCGACATGGCACAGAAGCGCCCGTGGGACTGGTATCTGGAGCAGGCGGTTCAGACGACAAAATTTATGTTCAGCCGCGATGCCAATGGAAACCGCAGGGTGGGATATGTAGAGTTGGGCCTTATGGAAGGCGACATTTTTCTCGCGCTGCTCAACGACTTGAAGCGTGAGGGTTGGAAGGACAAGGCCGCTGAAGTCGAGGCTCTGATGAAAGAGCGCACTGAGCGCTGGAGCCATGAAGAGTATCCGTTCGGCAGCGAAATGGCCTGGGACTCGACCGGACAGGAGGAGGTGTACGCCTGGTGCAAATACTTCGGCTACGAGGACAAGGCACAGGTGTCGATCAATTCCATCCTGGGCTACATGCCTACGTTGCCCCATTGGGCCTACAACGGCAACGCCCGCCGCTACTGGGATTTTCTGTATGGCGGCAAGCTCAGCCGCATCGAGCGCCAGATCCATCACTACGGCTCGGGCATCAATGCCATCCCCATCCTTGCCGAGTACCGCCAGCATCCCGACGATTTCTACCTTCTGCGTGTGGGCTATGGAGGCCTCATGGGAGCCCTGACCAATATCGACCAGGAGGGGTTCGCCTCAGTCGCTTTCCACTCCTTTCCTTCCACGCTGAAGTGGGACGCGTACTCAGGCGATTACGGCCCCAACTTCTTCGGACATGCCTATAACACCGCAACCTACATCGTTAAGCATCCCGAGTTTGGCTGGCAGGCATTTGGCGGCAACGTGAAAGTGGAAGGCGAATGGGCGCGAGTGAAAACACTGGACTCGCTGCGCAAGCGCGTGTATATCGCGCCGAGCGGCCTCTGGCTGACGCTGGATGCAGGAGCATTCGAGGCCGTGGAGGTAAATACTCGCACGTCTGAGATTCGAGTGGGGATGGAGCCAGCCACACTTTCGACGCACGTAGCCCGGCTTCGGATGGAGCAGCCAGCAATGGAGGCGATGCACCGCTCTTACCGTCCAGCACGGTCGCTGCAGTCCGAGCGTGGGGCGTACAGCATACCGCTGTCCAACAAGGTTACCTGGGTCAAGTTCATAGTCAATTCCCCGGATGCTTCCAAGCTCAGGTAGTCGGAACAAATCAGCACACGTGGCAGTTTGCAGTATTGTCGCGACGATATGACGGGACACAAACGTCGCAGGCTGTGCGATCAGCTACTGTCTATGGCAGGAGGTTCCATGCCTTGAAAACTTCGAGCAACGTGGGAAGCGGCTCCTGCCACAGCCACTCCACATTCAGCCAGAGGCCAGTCATCACGTTGCTTTGGTATATGCCCTTGGCAGCGAGCACCGGGCTGTAGAAGCCGACTTGATCCAGTTGATAGAATTCAGCCGAGCGGTGCTCCGGGTCGATCAGCCAGTATTCCCGTATGCCCGCCTCGGCATATTCGTAGAATTTATCCCCCCGGTCCCGTGCGCCGCACTCTGGACTGACGATCTCGATGACAAGATCAGCTGGCCCCTCCAAATAGTTTTTGCGGACACGCTCCATGTTTTCATTGGCGATGAAGAGCAAATCGGGCTGTCTGCCGGAAGGCCGTGACGCGAGCATCATCGTGTAGGGAGCAGAGCGTATCTTGCCAAGTCCATAAGATTCCGCGAAATAACGCAGGATCGCCAGCAGAAAGCCTGACATGTCCTGGTGTGCGTCGGACGGTGAGTTCATAGTTTGGAGTTCTCCGTCCACCCACTCGGCAAACTGGCCCTCCTCGCCCCACTCCAGGAACTCCTCGAATGTCATATTGGAGGGAGAGGGCGAAAAGGCAGTTTGGGAATTCGGTGCGGTCTGCGTCATGGGCGTATCTCCGGAGAGTCTCAGGCGGTCGTCTCTTCCAGTCGCTGCAGAATCAGGGTGGCGTAGTGGCCGCCGAAGCCGAACGAGTTGGACATGGCGACTCGGACATCGGCCTTGCGGGGAACGTTCGGCACGTAGTCCAGGTCGCAGTTGGGGTCAGGCTTCTCGTAGTTGATCGTCGGGGCGACGACGCCATCGCGAATGGTGAGGGCACACAGGATCGCCTCGACCGCCCCGGCGGCGCCAATGAGGTGGCCAGTCATGGACTTTGTGGAGCTGACGGGGATTTGATAGGCGTGCTCGCCGAAGACAGCCTTGATCGCTGCGGTCTCGTTCTTGTCGTTCAGCTCGGTCGAGGTGCCGTGCGCGTTGATGTAGTCCACGGCATCTGTCTCGAGGTCCGCTGAGCGCAGAGCAGCCCGCATCGAGCGCGCCGCGCCCTCCCCTTCCGGAGCAGGAGCGGTGATATGAAAAGCGTCCCCCGCCATGCCGTAGCCTACCAGCTCGGCGTAGATTGTCGCGCCCCGCGCTTGCGCGGATTCCAATGTCTCTAAAATGACGATGCCGCTGCCCTCAGACATCACGAACCCGTCGCGATCCGCCTCGAAGGGGCGGCTCGCCTGGTCTGGAGCGTCGTTGCGCTGTGAGAGAGATCGCGCCTGGCAGAAGCCCGCCATGCCGAGCGGAGTAATGCAGGCCTCCGCGCCCCCCGCGATCATCGCGTCTGCGTCGCCGCGACGGATCACTTCGTAGGCATCGCCGATGCAGTTCGTTCCGGTTGCGCAGGCGGTCGTGATGCAGGAATTTGGCCCGCGCGCTCCAGTGAGGATCGAGACCATGCCCGCCCCCATGTCGCAGATGATGCCGGGAATCAGGAACGGGGATATGCGGCCAGGCCCGCGCTCGAGGAGAACCTTGTGCTGATCCTCGATCGTCGCAAG
>JANXLO010000486.1 GCA_025355115.1 Chthonomonadaceae bacterium | reverse complement strand
AAGCTCCGGCCTTTCGTCGAGGTCGGCTCTCCGTGAGGGAGATGCGGTGATAACGCCGACTGGCCGTCGAGTTGCTCCGGCGCAGTTCCTCGTGCTGGAGGAGCCTTTTGGAAGAGGCCGCAGCGACATGAAGGGATTGGTGGATTTCAGCGTCTGCATCGATCTGCCGCTCGAGATCGCCCTTGCCCGCAGGCTGCTTGATGTCGTTGAGCACTGGGAAGGGCCTGCGGAGGAGCGGTTCAGGTGGATCGGGCAGTACCTCAACACCTATCTGTTTCAGGGAATGCGAGAGGTCTACGCCGCGATAAATGAGGGTGTCAAGGCTGCCAGCGACCTCATCCTTGATGGCACACAGCCTGTTGAGGAGAACGCGAAGAGAGTGGTCGACGCAGTCCTGATCGCATCCGACGCGAGGAGACAGCAGGGAATTCGAGCTTGACCTGTCTCCAGCTATCAAATAGCACATGGTGTCGAAATCAACATCTGCATCAATGTCTGTGGGAGCCTGCCATGGGATCCGACGTTTCGACACTCTGTGCCCCGACAATTTCTTCAGGAAGGCAATCTGCCGGCTCATCACTGAAGTCCTTTTTGATGATGCTGATCTCACCATCCAACTCCAAGATGGCATAGCCCACCTCGCTGAGATGAATGATGCCCTGCTTGCGGATCGCCATTAAAAGATCATTGCGAGAGACGGATTGATTCTTCATCATCGCGTCGTCAATGCTGCCCCGGCTAACCAGGAGCACTGGCGAGCCTTCCAGTGCCTTGTGAGCCTTTTTGCTGCGGGCTGTGATTCGATTGAGAAAGCCTGTGAGCACGACCAGAATAATCGCCCCTCCGACTGCGCCCAGCACGCTATTGTCGTTGCCAATCATGGCATTCTGCACTACGTTTGAGATGAGCAGAATAATCAAAAAGTCGAATAGAGTCGCCTGAGCAAGCTCCCGCTTGGACGCAAACCGAAAAATCACGAGAAGCGCCGCATAGATCAGGATGGGGCGAAGCAGTTTTTCTGTCCAGGACACTTCGGGCAGCATGAGTTGATGCCACCATCCGGCACTCAAAACTTGGTGAGACAATTTAGCAACCCCTCCTGCTCGTGATGACATTTGACGAGCGCTGTCAGATCGCTTGCTTTCCCTGCTAGGATCAGTCTTCCGGCAAGCATTCGAGTGACGTAGCAGACTGAAAAAATGTTGCTGAAACTGATCGCCAACTGTAAGCCTCGCCGATATCAATAACTTCAAATGCGGCGCCTGAACGGCCATTATCGAGGTCAAGGGAACGCAAGGTTATCCCACTCGCCTTAACGGCGAGTGGGATCCCGTCTGCTAACCGCCCCTCGACAAGGGGCGCTCGTCGACTGAGAAGCAACCCACGGTCAGGGCTCGCTGGCATTTGGCTCAAGTAATCAATGGATAGCCGAAGCCGTATCGACCGTATGCGCTGCGGAGAATAAGCAGGAGAAGAGCAGATAGCATGACAGACTTGACTTTAGAGAGCCGCATCGTAGGTGCAATGCTGGGGCTTGCCTGCGGCGATGCGCTGGGCGCGCCCGCAGAGTTCCTCGTTCAGGCGTGTATGAAAAAGAGATGGGGCAGGCTGACGGAGATGGTCGGAGGTGGGATGTGGGAGCCTGGCGAGTGGACGGACGACACAGGCATGGCGCTGTGCATGGCGGCAGGCATCCTGGCGCATCCTGACGATCCAAGGGAGGCAGCGGGAGAGCTCTTTCTCCAGTGGCGCAAGACCGCAAAGGACGTAGGCAGCACGATAGCCGCTGCCCTCTCAGCTTATCGCGGCAACTGGCCTGAGGCGGCTCAAAGCACCACGCAAGCCAGGCAGGGCAAAGCCGCAGGCAACGGCTCCCTGATGCGAACACTGCCTGTCGCACTGGCCTACGGACTGGATAGGGCGCAGATGATTTCGATGGCCGCCCGGCTGTCCGCGATGACGCATTGGGACGGCGAGGCGGAGACATGCTGCATTCTGCACTGCCTGTGGGTGGCTAACATCCTTGAAGGAAAGCCCCTGCTAGAGGCCTGGCATGAAGCTCTTAGCGAAGGAAAGCAGGCAGCCGCCCGGAGAAGCGCCACTCAGGACGCCCCTGGAGGAGAGAGCACGTTTCGGGGCAGTTTCTGGGAGCGGCTGGAGGGGGCAGAGGCCCTGACCTACGAAAAACTACAGCCATCGGGATATGCGGGATACTCGGTCGAATGCCTGGAGGCCGCTGTCTGGTGTTGCCTGCATTCCAGCACACTGGAGGAGACGCTAGTGCAGGCGGTAAATCTGGCAGGTGAAGCGGACACCATCGCTGCCGTCGCAGGGGGAGTCGCAGGCGCCTTCTGGGGAGCTGATGCCATTCCTCCAAGGTGGCTGGACAAGCTGCATCGGCGCAAAGAGCTGGAGAGCATCGCGAACAGCCTGCTCGCGATCCGGCGACATCGGCAGGTGTATGCCTCTAAATCGTTGCCCGCATTCGAATTCGATTGGGTCACCGACAGGATCATGGCAGGCCGCAACCCATTGACCGCTCACGACGTCGAAACGCTAGCCAGTCAAGGCATCACTCATTTTCTGGATCTGCGTGAGCCTAAGGAATGGGCCTCGTCGCAATACGGATCCGAAGCGATTGAGGAGATCGAGCGCAGAGGGCTTAAACGGCTCAATGTGGTCGTGCGCGATGTGACGCCGCCCTCCACAGAGGCATTCAATGCAGCTTGGCGGTTTCTCGAGGAGACGCTGAGCGATGAGAGGCATCGTGTCTATGTTCATTGCCGAGCGGGCAAAGAGCGCACCGCAGCGATCCTGGTCGCCCACCATGCGCGCCGTTACGATGTCGGCTACGTTGAGGCTCTGACCACGCTCCAAAGAGGCAGGAGCATACTAAGCCCGACCTCGGAGCAGGAATCTGAGGTGAGACGGTGGCTAAAAGGCAACCCGCCCTCAATCGACTTGGCCGCGTAATTGCCTGTCCTAGTAGGCGCTCCAAGGGAGCGGCATCGATCCGGGCATTTCCGTCTGGAAGACGTTCGCTTTTTGATGACGGGGTTTTCAACCGCCGGATTCCAGCACTCGGGAGGCTCTACTGGGATTGGCTCTAATGTGCAAGTGGCCGCAAAGACATTCGAAACATATGGTGGCCGGGAGATTAACTCCCGGCCTCCTTATCATTTGTCGCAGTCAAACAGTGGCCCGCGTTATGGGGTGACGTGGACGCTGAATGTCCTTGACACCGGCTTCTTGATGCCGTACAGGTCCCGCGCTGTGACTGTGACGACGCTGTCCATTATCTTGTTGGTTTTGTTGTCGTAGCCCGATTCCTTGCGGAATGAGTGAGAGACGCCGCGTCCAATGGCGTCCTCCTGCATGCCGTCTGAGGCATCCCAGTCCCAGACTATCTGGAGCGGAGTCACCCCACCGTGAGCGATGGCGCGGAACTGATAGAGATCGAGCCGCTGGATCACACGATTCGATAGAGTTTCCATCGTGATGGGCGTCTCATCCACTATCACGCCGATATTGCCGACTCGCATGATACCGGGAGTGTCTCCGAAGAGGCGTACCTCCTTAATCTGCGCACTGGCCGCCGTGATGCCGGGAATCATGGAGACGGGAATGCTGAGGCGCTTCCACTGGCCTTCATCGGTC
>JANXLO010000463.1 GCA_025355115.1 Chthonomonadaceae bacterium | reverse complement strand
GATAGCCTGCTTCCGCTCAGTTCCCGCCAATCCCACGGGTACGCGTCCCGTCGCGAGTATCCGCAGTTCGGTACAGGCGAGAAGCACTTTGCCGATCATCCTGCGGGAGGCTTCCCCACTGACGGTCTCCCAGTTGTCAAGCAACAGGAGCGTGTCACCGGGATTGTTGAGGCTGGCCAGCATCTGTTTTAGATAGGCGGGAAGTTCCTCGGGAGTCGGGAGCGGGGTGTGAGTGATTCCGAACGCCGTAAGCAACTGCGCGTAGAGGTAGTCAAGGCGGAGGTCCTCGCCTGATAGCAGCTTCTCGGAGGTGAGGTCTCCAAGTCGCGCGTAGTAAAGGCGGCCGCCAAAGAGCGCGATGCAGTTGAGGGCGCACTGCACCGCGAGACGGGTCTTGCCCATTCCTCCGAAGCCGTGGAGCGTCACCAGGCGGACGAGCTGTCCATTGCTTGTCTTCTCTCCAAATAGATCGCCAATGGAGTTTTCCATGGTGGGGCGGGAGATGTAGCGATTGGTTTCATTGAACCACTCCGGGAGAAACCGCGAGCCGGGCTCCTCGCGCGTTACCCCATCGTAGAGAAGCTCGAAAAGAGAGCGCGGACGGTCGTCGAAGTTGCGTATGCGGCGATTGCGGTGCTCCACGCACTCATGCTCTAGGGCGCCCGCGGCGATCTTCGCGCTTTCGGTGAGAAGTATCTGCCCGGCGCAGGCAAGCGGAAGCACTCGCGCCGCGCGGATGACCTCAGGATGATTCTGGTACTGCCCATCGTCGTCTGGCGTCGCATGCTGTTCGACAGTGTGAACGGCGATCCGAATAGGCATTCGCCACGTCTTTTCCCCAATGGTCAACTCGATTTCAACAACTTGCAACTGAAGCGCGATGGCGCATTTTATGGCATCGTTGGGATTCTCAAAAACAGCGAGACAGTCATCGCCGTGCGGTTTGCCGCTCGTCCAACCCTTGTGCTTTTCGACCAGCTTTTCGGTCAAGTCATAGAGTTGCTGCAGAAACTGATCGCGGTATGGCTCGTACGGCGCCTCAAGAGCCGCCTTGCTCGACCCGACGCCGTCGTAGAGTAGAAACGTCACTATTCCGCTGGGATGTCCTGTCTTCAATGTGCCCCACTCCCTTCCCCTGCAAATCAGTAGCGCGTATAGTTTAGATTACATCGTTCGCTATTCCTGCCGGGTTTTGAGCCTTCGGTTGCTCTGTGTGTTAGTAGCCGCGCTCGTAGTCGTAGACGTTCTCGAGGGGCTTGCCTTCGAGGTAGCGATGCAGATTTGCGGCGAAGAGGGCGGCGGCGCGGGTGAAGTAGTGCGGGGTCTGGCCGGAGACGTGGGGCGTCAGGATCACGTTCTCCATACGCCAGAGCGGGCTGTCGGCGGGAAGCGGCTCCTTCTCGAAGACGTCGAGGCCTGCTCCGGCGATGCGGCGGGCTTGCAGGGCCGCAATGAGGGCTTCCTCGTCAACGATGCGCCCGCGCCCGATGTTGTAGAGATAGGCGGTCGGCTTCATGCAGGCGAGCATGGCCGCGTCGAAAAGATGGTGCGTCTCCGCGGTGTAGGGGAGAGCGATGCAGACGTGGTCGGACTCCGCGAGCAGGCGCGGCAGCTCCTCCGGCGGATACAGCGCGTCCGGCACGACCGCCGCCTCGTACCGCACCTCCGGTCGGCGCTTCGTCGCGACTACCCGCATGTCGAATGCCTTCGCCCGCGCCGTCAGCGCCTCCCCAATCCTGCCAAGACCGACGATGCCGAGCGTCTGCCCGGTCAGCTCGTTTGCGCCGCGCCGCTGAAGCTGATCCGTTCGGTTCCATACTCCCTCGGTCTGCGCGCGCATATGCAGGTGCAGCTCCCGGGTGAACATGAGCATGAAGCCGAGCACATGCTCCGCGATGTTGGGGCCGTGGACGCCGCTCGCGTTGGTCAGCAGCAGCCGGCGAGCGAGAATTTCCGGCGTGGCCTTGCCGTCCATGCCCGCGCTCCAGAAGGCGATCCAGCGCAGATTAGGAGCCGCCGCCAGCAGCTCCGCCGAGACGTTGCCGGAGACGACGATCTCCGCATCCCCTATCATCTCCTTCGCCGCCTCCCCGCGCCCAAACCGAAGCTCGACGCCCCCACGCAGCTCAGCGTCTGTCTCGACCGCGTCCCTAAACGCCTGCGCGTCCCCATCCCCCGCCTCCAGCATCACCAGCACCACCGTCTTGCTCAACGTATACTCTCCTTGCTATTATTGCCTTTGGCTGTTGCGCCCGAATCCCCAGAAAAACAAGGGGAGA
>JANXLO010000445.1 GCA_025355115.1 Chthonomonadaceae bacterium | reverse complement strand
GAAGAAACTTTGCCGGAAACTGACTGAACTATTCTGTTCCCCTGAGAAAGCTACTCAACTTGACTTTGAATTCGCCAGGCTCACGTCGATGTCAGCGTCCAGATCAAAGAAAGGAGCAAACAGTGGACAGCAAACGCCTGTCTTATCTCTTGGAACAATTCTTGAGAAGCATGCACCGGAGACCAACAAAGTAAGTTATTGGCTTTGTTTGCAACCCATGTGTGATAGCAATCGCATTAAAAGGAACCGCCGATTCCCACTTATCCCACTCTTGACAGTAGGAGGTTCAGGTGTCTTCCGTATTGTAGCAGTAAACCTCGCCAACAAAGATGTTCGTTTGGAACCGGTTCTAAAAGCTTATGAATTGGAAAATGTCATGTTCCCCGCCGGTACAGAGAACGGCGTTGTGGGAGCCGACTATCAAAATAGTGAATTCCAATTCGCAAGTGAGAACGATGGCGTCTATTTCTGGTTGGGTACACTGAAACAAGAGCAAGCACAACGCATATCGAACGAGTTCTCGTCCAAGATGTGTAGAGTCGGCCTTGATGAATCGGAATGGCTGCGCCGTTCCGCGCAAGAAGATTAAAAAAGGTAAACGCTTTTCCAACGCAAGAAAAGCATCGTTCTATAGTGGCCCCCGCTGGCCGAACGGTGGCGTCAGGCTTGCGGCGCCTCTACGATGTGTCCGCCATTGTCGCCGAGGTCGGGCAGGTCGATGCCCTGGGCGGCGAGCAGAATGGTCAACTGCCCGCCATGATGGATATCGTGGGCCATGATGCGCCAGAGGGTCCACTGGCGGGAGACCGCATAGGTCTTGCCGCCGTAGGGCTGCAGGTAGCTCACCCCCAGATCGGCAACAGTCCAGAGGTTCAGGCAGGTCTCGATCATTTGCCAGGTAGCTTCCAGCCAGCGCACGATCTCGACCGGGCTGTCGGAGACGGAGGCGGCAACCTGTCCCCACGGCCTCCAAACTCCCTCCGACGCCGCCTGCGCGACCAGCTCCGCGCTGCCCGGCGCCCCCATGCGCTGAAACCAGTCGAGGCGGCCAAAAGCGATATGCGCGGCGATCTCTCCCACGGAACGCCGGTCGGGGGCAGGACGGTATGCCGACTGCTCCTGCGAAAGCGGCGCAATCGCCGCCGTCAGACTGCGTTGATAGCCGTCCCAGCCGCTATAGACCGTACTGAGCGCCACACTCTCCTGCGTCATGATCCCTTTTCTCCTCCAAAAGCCTGCGTTCTGCCTCTCTGTCTGCTCTATGATGATACGCTGCGAACACGTCGGAAACCTGCCGTGACTTGTAACTTGTAACTTATAAAAGCGATCGACCTGTCTGGGCCGTGGAAGGCTAAGGCAACCGTCGGCTCATCGATCCGAACGCCGTAGCGTGGCACTAAAACAGGCCCACTGCGCAAAGCGGTGGGCCTGGTAACGTAGGGGCAGAGCGGTGAGATTGCCGTCTACAGGACTACGGGCGGGTAGCGATGTAGCCGTGGGTCAGGCCCATACCATCGACGAACTCTCCGACAAACTGCTTGCGGTTGTTGACGGTGCCAACGGTGGAGACATAGATTTGCCTTCGAAGCCGTGGTAGTTTCCCTGAGCATCGTCGTAGACGCCGACATACTCGTCGAAATCGTTGGTGCCGTTGATCGACGTCGAGGTGAGCGCGCCGGGATGATCCACCATAATGCAGGAGATTTTAGGACCCGGTTTCTGAGCCTGGGCGACAGGCGAGAAGGCGGCAGCACAGGCCGCGACAGCGGCGAGAAACAGCGTAGAGATTCGAAGAGCGGAACGTTTCATTACCATAGCCCCCCGTGAGATAAGCGCCCCGAAGGGCCGCAATATGTTGCTTACGAGGTCATTATAAAGTGAATGGTTGGGTTCCTGCCGACCTTTACATAGCGCACAATTGGTAATCCAGACGCGAGTGTCTCGTGACTCTCTTTCAGGAGATCTGCAACATGGAGTCGAATAGGTTGGTCTTTGATTCGACAACGGGGACAGTCTGGCACATTCGTGCCCTTGACATATATGCTATCATATGATAACATAAAAGTGGTCAGGCTCGTATTTTATATTATGGGATCATATGATAGCAGATATGCGGCCCAGTTCCTATTTTAACTTTTGGAGATTCTGATTATCGCGAACATAACTGAGGCGGTAAATTTTTTAAAGCGCTTTAAGCAAGAAGCAACCCTATCAGGCATCGATTTTATTCCTCGCAGAGCTAATCTTAACGCGCTCGCTCATCTGGGCATGACGATTTCAGATGCAGAGAACGCCATGTTAGGATTGTCTGCCCAAGATTATATCAGTGGTCCAACGCAAGACTACGACGGTAGTGCAGGTGAGATCTGGGTATTTGGAACGATCATCCATCATGCTAACATCTATATCAAGGTTAAACTTGAAACTGGGAGGGCAGCTTGTCTCTCGTTCCATGAAGCTGAGTTTCCGCTTAGATTTCCGTTGCGTTAGACAGGAAGGAGGCCAAAATGTACACATGTTCTAATGGCGACCGGGTCCAAGAAGACCAGACGCGCATTGTTACTCGGGAGGAAACTTTCCCGGTTAAAGGGGAGCCGATCACAATATTGGCTTCGGTTCGAGTGTGCGACAAGTGTGGGGAAGATGTCTATGATCGTGAGTTGGACTCTGCCAGTCTGCTCAAGGCGTATGATGTCTATCGCTCTATTCATGGCTTGATAGGTCCCACCGATATCAAGGCGATGCGTGAAAAATATGCTCTGACTCAGCGCGGCTTGTCCAATTTGCTGGGTATGGGTGAGATTACGATCCATCGCTATGAGAGCGGCAGCATTCCTGATGAAGTTCACAATCAGCTTTTGATTATGGTACAGAGTCCAGGGAATATGAAGAGAATTCTCAAGACACGGGGCGATGTTCTCTCCGCCTCCCAACGAAAAAAGATTGGCGAAAGGGTAGACCAGCTCATTCGAGAAGAGTGTCCTGATAAGATCATCGAATTGGCATCAGCCAGTGTCAGCTATAAGGGGCCGGATATCTACACGGGTTACTTGCCATTTCAGCCGGAGAAATTGATGGATATGATAGCCTTCTTCGCTAGCGATAAGGACGGCGTGTACAAGACCAAGATGAATAAACTCCTATGGTACACGGATTTTCTGCATTACCGATACTATGGCGTCTCTGTATCAGGAACGTCCTACGTTCATCTTCCTTATGGTCCTGTCGCGGACCAATATGCCCTGTTTCTAAACCATCTCCTCAGGGAAGAGAGAATCAATGTGAGGGAAGTCTTTTTTGCAAATGGCTCAGGTGAAATCCTTGTAACGGTTCAGCCTGATGACCAAGCGTTTTCCGCTTCTGAAATGGAAGTCTTAAAGGCGGTTCACGAGCATTTCCGAGCCATGACGAGCAAGGATATTTCGTCCCTGTCACATGAGGAAGAGGGCTATTTGGAAACGAAAGAAGGCCAGGCCATCTCTTACAACTATGCGGACAAATTAAAGGTGGATCTAACGCACTTGATGCCATCTTTGCACACGACGCTCTGAAAGTCCCAATCATCCGTTACCATTCAAGGAGCGTTGCCCGCTTTCGGGAGGAGGCGGATTTCGCGGAGGTCGTGGCGGCGCAGGGGGAAGGTGACGCGACCGTCCTGAAGTGGTAAGGGGTTGCCGGTTTCCGCATCCAACGCCTGGAAGCCGTTTGCAAAGCCAAGGGCACTGATATCCAGGCGGAGGGTTACGGCAGCGTCCTTGTTTGCGTAGCTGGTCACGACGACAATAGCCTCTTTGCCCGGCAGGGAGAAGACGATCAGGGGCAGATCGGGATCGCCTGTGGAGGCCGGTTGGGGGCGCTCGTCCCAGTAGCGGTAGACCTGCACGCCCTTGCCGTCAAGCAGTCGGTAGATCGGGGCGAGCAGAGGGTCCCAGATCGCGCGGACCCGGTTGCTCGGCTCCATCTCGTGGACCAGGCAGACAGCCGCAAAGGTGCGCTGCGTCCAGGGGGCGTTCTCCAGGGCGCCGTGATCGCCCAGCAGCACCGGCCAGGTTCCCGCCAGATCGCCGTTGGAGACGAGCTGAATATACTCGCGCGGAAACCGCCCCTGCACATCCCCTTCCGAATATTTCCACTCCCAGTCGTACTGCACGGTGGCGAAGGAGAGCATGGGCAGGATGCTGGTGGAGGTCATGTGCGGCATGGTGATCGGGACCATGCCGCGCTCGTTCATGTACTGGAAGGTCCGCTTCGCCAGTTCGCGCATGCCCCAGAGGCCGGTCGCGGGCGTCACGACGCCGTCCGCACCCTTCCAGGCGTCGGTCATGGCCGTATTGGAGGAGCCGACGAAGAACCAGTTGTCCCAGTAGACGCCCCGATTGCCGCCGATGTCGAACGACTTGCCGTACCAGTAGAGTGCGTGGTCGATGTAGGAGTCGGAGGGCACGATCTTAATTTCGCTGACGCTGTTGCCCGGCCCGACGGTGCGGTAGTCGGTCAGGCCCCATTCGTCCTGAAACGTCTGAAACTCGTCCGCCCCCTGATAGCTGGCCCGGTTGTAGTAGAAGACCATCTTCGTGCCGTAACGCGACCGCAGATTGTAGCGCACGTGGGCGGGATAACGGGCCGCATATTCCGGACTGTAGGGCGCAAAGTACTTCTCGCCCTCCTTGACGGTCTGCTCCACCTCGGCATCGGAAAGATGCTCCGTATTGCCTCGGCGGATCATCTCCCACAGATGCAGATCCTTACCGGCCGGATAGACCGAGCCGCAGTCACCCAGGGCGAGCCAGTTGATGTCGGTGCCCAGGATGCTGTAGTTCTCGCGCAGCCAGCGATCGCGCCAGGGCTCCAGGCGCGGTTTGACCGGCGCGGCCAGCAGACCGAAGGTGAGGGTACGCGCCTGCCGCAGATCGGTAGGTTTGTCGATGAGATGCACTCGCAGCGTCAGGGTCTTGCCCGAACGCACCAGATCCAGATTGGGGGTCTTGCGATCCCAGCCCCAGCCTTTGTCGTTCTCGGCAAACCAGCAGAGGCCGCGCACCGGGCTGCCGACGAAGAGATAGGAGCAGAAGCGCGAGGGCAGGTCCTCCGTCTGCACCTTCGCGCTCGTCCAGACGACTCCCTGGCCTGCCGGAACCTGCGTATAGAGCGTGTTGCGGATGCCGTCGCCCATGGCATGCAGGAGCGGAGCGGCCTCATCGCGCAGAGGAATCTCCAGAGTCAGCCCGTCCACGGTCGCGCCGGGGGCGAGCGTCAGATCCAGGCGCATCGTGCCGTCGTAGTCCCAGGTCGAGCGGGTTCGTGCGGTCACGCTTCCGGCCTGGAAGCCCCCCGTCATGACCGCTTCGTTCTCCTGCTGCTTGACGATGCGGGAGGCGGAAGGGCGAACCGGGAGGTCGTGGCCGTTCTGCGTCAGTCGAAAGCGCATCGGGCCGGAGAGCAGCGGCTGACCTTTTGCGGTCACCTGATCCCACAGTCCCAGGCCGTTGGTCTTGTGAGAGCGCAGAACCGTCTGCACCCTCCCGCCTCCGACCACGGTCGGCGTAAACGGCGGATAGACCTTTGTGCTGCGACCCAGGCGATTGTGTTCCCACGCATAGCGGGTCCGCTCGAACGGCTTGACGATTTCTCCGCCCGGTACATGGCTTCCGAAGGCGGTCAGCGCGATCTCATATTTGCCTTCGAGCGGCGGCAAGTCGAATGTCTGCTCCTCTCGGCCTTGCGTGAAACGGTCGAAGCGCACGGTCTTGACGACTTTGCCCTTGCCCGCTCCCCGTATCACAGCGGAGAGGTGAGACAAAGAGGCATCCCGCGTCAGGCCGGTGACGTCGGCCAGCAGGCGCATGCGGTTGCGGGAGGGATAGTAAGCGAACTGAAACGTGATCGGCGGTACGACGGGCTTTTCGGTCTTCCAGGCGTAACTTGCCGGACCGAGTTTCCAGGCCATCTTGCGGTCGTAGAAGGGCGCGCCGCCGTCTGTGGGCAGCACCCGTGTCTGGAGGTCGCAGCGCTGAGAAACCAGATCCTGAAGCTGGAGCGTCATCTCTTTCCGCTGACCGGGCGACAGCGTGATCTCCTGCCGTCGCGTCTCGTCGGGCATGCGGTCCCGTTTCAGCACCATCTCCAGGCGCAGCGGCAGAGGGCGTTCCGTCGGATTGGAAACCGTCAGCACGGAATCGATCGCGCCGGAGATCGG
>JANXLO010000404.1 GCA_025355115.1 Chthonomonadaceae bacterium | reverse complement strand
GGCGGCTTTTTCTATGGCCGCTCCACCAGAGGGTATAATAGGACAACTTTTGAACTCAATAGCAAGTGGAAATTGAACATCATGCCGACCCTTTGTGCCGACTTTCTGCTTCACTATGCCTGCTGCAAGCGATGCGTAAGGAATTAACTTCGTGGAGGAACTGAGCCGCATAAAGATCGAGGGGTTTCGCTCGATTCGCATGTTGGATCTTGAGTTGACGAACTTGACGGTTCTGGTCGGCGCGAATGGATCCGGCAAATCGAACTTCCTCTCCTTTTTCCGAATGATCAGCTATCTGGCGGCAGGAAGGCTCCAGCTCTATTTGGCTCGCAGCGGAGGTGGCTCCTCCATACTCAATTATGGGCCGCGTCAAACCCCTATGCTGCAAGCTTCTCTTCGCTTCGACGGAGATGCAGACTCTGTCAGCTATGAGTTCGACCTTGAGTTTGCCGCTCCAGACATCCTTCTATTTAGTTCTGAGACTGTAACAGCCATTTCCACCAACACGACCGGGATTGATAAGCATCCCCTTGGGGCAGGGCATCTTGAGTCGAAATTGCTTGATTTTCCGAGGCATGAAAATCAGACATTGGGAGCGGGGCTGACGGCGCACAGACTTGCCGAGCGGCTTGACGATATACAGGTCTATCACTTCCACGACACATCCCACGATTCCGCCATGAGAATTTCGCAGGAGATCGGACGGAATCGGTATCTGCTAAGTGACGGCGGAAATCTAGCCGCATTTCTCTATATGCTCCGCGAGACCAAGCCGCAGCACTATTCGCGCATCGTGTCAACGGTCCGACTGGCTGTTCCTTATTTAACAGATTTCGTGTTGGAACCGGAGAGACTGAACAGCTCGCGCATTCAGCTTCGATGGCGGGATCGCAACCCCGAGCACGAATTTTCCGCCCATCAGCTTTCGGACGGGTCGCTGCGGGCCATCGCGCTCATCACCGCTCTGCTTCAGCCAGAGGATATGATGTCGGGAATGATCATGATAGATGAGCCTGAGCTTGGCCTGCATCCCAGCGCAGTCGGTCTCATCGGGTCATTGATCAAAGCGGCTTCGTCCACGCGTCAGGTGGTCATTGCAACTCAGTCTCCACGGTTGATCTCCGAGTTCGCGCCAGATGACCTGGTGGTCGTGGAGCGAGAGGAGGACGACCGGGGCGACGGGCAGTCTGTTTTTCGGCGACTGTCTCACGCGGAGCTCGGGACTTGGCTTGACGACTATAGCCTTGGAACACTGTACGAGATGGAGGTGACCGGGGGCGGGCCGCAATGACCCCCATCACGCTGCGCGTGCTCTGCGAGGGCCAGACCGAGCGCAACTTCGTCACTCAGATTCTGATGCCGCATCTTCGGGCATTCCATGTCTTCGCCCGGCCAGAGTTGCTTCAACCTGGGCAAGGCGGCGTTATTGGCTGGGAAAGGCTGCGCGACTCGATTAAAGCGGAGGTGGGTCGGTCTCGAAAACATATGTATGTCACGACAATTATTGATCTCTACGCGATTGGGAAATATCCTGGGGTCGAGGCGCTGGCTGGCGAATCCGCATATGAACGGACTGCGCGCATTGAGGCTGAGATGGCGAGGGGTCTTCCGAATCCTCGCTTCCTGCCGTACATCCAGATGCACGAGTTCGAGGCTTTGGTGCTGGTGGATGTTTCGCATCTGCCCGCGCAGTTCCCGGACGGCGAAGCGAACGAAGCCCCGAGGGTTTTAAGGGCATCCGTTGGGGATACCCCGCCTGAACTGGTAAACGATGGGGCGAATTCGGCGCCTTCCAAGCGGATCATCTCCGCCGTGCCGTTGTACAGATACTTGAAGCCGATTGCCGGGCCTGCGGTCACCAGAGCTATAGGACTCCCTCGTCTACGCGAAGCCTGCCCTCACTTCAACGAATGGGTCACCCGGCTGGAGCATATTGGCGACCGTGCAGAAGATACCTGACGGCTATCTATTTCTACAATGCGGTGACGGAGATCTTGTGAGTGAATCAGGAGACGTTTGGCACAGAGTCCAGGGCTGTTATTAGCAGCGGGCGGCGTATAGGGACAATAAGCCGGGCTTCCACTGGATAGGGATATGCGCTGTCGACAGAGAACTTGTTCACATTCGACTATGCGATGACAACGCGAGCGTTGGCTCGCGAGGAAAGAGGCAGAGACTTTGGCAGAAGGTTCACGACGGGTGGCGGTGGTGACCGGGGCAAGCAGCGGGATTGGCGCGGCGACAGCGGTCGCGCTGCATCGGGCGGGGTTCTCGCTGGTGCTGGGGGCGCGGCGGTTGGAGAAGGTACAGGAGGTTGGCGGGCCGCTGGGAGCGATGTGCCTGCCGCTGGATGTGACGGACGCGGCGAGCGTGGAGGCGTTCTGCGCGCATGTGCCGGAAGTCCATGTGCTGGTCAATAACGCGGGCGGTGCGCTTGGGCTGGACAAGTTCGCGGAATCGAAGGACGAGGATTGGCAGCGTATGTACGACACGAACGTGATGGGCCTCATGCGCGTGACCCGCGCACTGCTGCCTAAGCTGGAGGCGAGCGGCGCGGGGCATGTGGTCAACATAGGGAGCATCGCCGGACGGGAGGCCTATCCGGGAGGCGCGGGCTACAACGCCGTCAAGTTCGCTGTCAGGGCGATCACGCAGGTGATGCGGCTGGAGCTGGTGGGCAAGCCAATCCGGATAACTGAAGTCGCGCCGGGGATGGTTGAGACGGAGTTCAGTCTGGTGCGCTTCAGCGGGGACGAGGAGCGGGCGAAGAAGGTCTACGCGGGACTTCAGCCGCTTTCGCCCGAGGACGTCGCCGATGTAATCGAGTGGGTGGTCACGCGTCCGCCGCACGTGAATATAGACGAAGTGGTCGTCAAACCGCTCGCACAGGCTTCCGCAACGGTCGCCGCCCGGAACTTGTGAAAGGGCTCGCTTCGCTCGCTGCCTAACCCCCAGCCCCTTCCCTTTGGGTGGCAGATATTGGTCGTTGTTGCCAGGGATATTGAGTGAGGAGACGTGGGTGTAATGCTGAATATAGAGAATGAGTATCAGGCGGTGAGGGAGAGAGCGGGCTGGTGGGAGCGGAATGATGTCGGATTTGTAGCAATATGTGGCGAGGATCGGTTCACCTGGCTGCAGGGGATGGTGAGCAACGATACTCGGCTGTTGGCGAGTGGAGAGACTGGGCGTCTGCCGATCTGTGTGCTCGATGCGACGGGGCATCTGCTGTCGGACGGTGTTCTTGTCGCGGTGCCGGGAGAGCATCTTCTCGCGGCAGCTATTGGGCGCAGCGGGCAGGATTTTCTGCTGGCGGAACTGCCTCGCGAGAACGTGGGAAGTGTCATGGCACATCTCGACCGCCTCCTTATCATGGAGGATGTCGAGCTTGTGGATGTGAGCGCCAGCGTCGGGTGCATCACATTTCAAGGGCCGCAGGTCAGTGAACTTTTATGCAAGGAGGCTTGGGATTCTATGGTTGCAAGTTGCCTTGTGATGCTGGCCGATCATTCAAGCAGCGGCGGGATGGATCTGTATGGAGGGGCAGTGGCCATCTCCGCGATGCGTGAGACGCTAGGGGTACTGGACTTGCCGGAAATTGGCACGGAGACCGCGAATCTGTTGCGTGTGGAGGCAGGCATTCCCAGGTATGGAGTGGATATGGACGCGACTGTGCTGGCGCCGGAAGCGAACCTGGGTTCACACATTAGCCTGACAAAAGGATGCTATGTTGGGCAAGAAATCGTCGCACGCATCGACGCACGCGGGCACACCAATCGCGCTCTGACCGGCCTGATACTCGATGGGGGCACAGCTGCAATTCCCGGCGCGAAGCTGTTCTTTCTCTCCGAGACGGAGCCGCCTCGTGAGACGGGCAGAATTACCAGCGTCGCCCTATCGTCTCCAGCGGCGGGCGGGCAGGCTATCGCGCTCGGCTACGTGCGGCATGAGCACCGCGAGCCGGCGACTCGGCTTGCGGTCGGCGAGGAGGTGTCAGCTTCGGCGACGGTGACCGAGTTGCCATTCTATCGAAAGCAGGGGGCGTGAGCGATCTCGAGCTTGTGGAGATCGCCTCTCCAATTCCGGGCGGAAATCAGGTGCTCTCAGGGAGTGCGCTGGGAGCACTGGTGGGCGTCAACCTGCTCTGGTGCGTCTCGCCCGTGGCCGCGAAAAGCGCGCTGACAGCGTTCGGGCCCCTCACTGTCTCCGCGCTGCGGTTCGCCCCAGCCGGGATGATACTGCTGGCGATGTCGCGCGCTCAGGGGCCGTTGCCGAGAATTTCTCCCCGCGACTGGCCTCGTTTCTTCGTGCTCGCGATTCTGGGCATCGTTCTCACGTATGGCCTCTACTACACGGGCGTCGCACAGACGACCGCGTCGGAAGCGGTTCTCCTCACCGCCTGCGAGCCGATCCTGATCGCGCTATTCGCTCGAATATTCCTGAAGGAACGGCTTTCAAGGCAGCAGTGGATCGGGCTTTGGATCGGATTGGCGGGCATCTGGATGATCGTGGGAGGCGGCTTCGGGAACGCCATAGCCTTGCTTGCACTGTGCATAGAATCAACGACGACCGTCACCGCCAAGCGCCTGACCGCTCTCTATCCGGGACTGTATGTCGTGGCAGTGGAGATGCTGATCGGTTCAGTGATTCTGCTGCCGGGTATGGGATGGGAACTCGCTCACCGGCACACGGTGGTGTCGTGGGGTGCATTCGGCGGGGTGCTATATCTGGGGCTGATCTGCTCGGCGCTGTGCTTTGGGGTCTGGTTCCGGCTGATGGAGAGTTACTCCATCTCGGTGATGGGCGCGTTCATTCTTATTCAGCCGCTCTTCGGCCCAGTGTCAGGCTGGCTCTTCCGCCACGAGACCCTGACGCCGCGCGGCGCTTTCGGCGGTGCCCTCGTCGTTTTGGGCGTGGCCTTCAATGCCATCCGAATGCCAAAACGAGCGTGATATTGACATCGAGAAGCAGACTGGCAACATCGATGCCAGCCTGCGCTTGGATTGACCTTCGCTTGTTTTCTCCTCTGTCATTCCACCCGAACGTTGTGACGTACTACAGGCCGATTCTTGCCTGGAGCGTCAGCAGCGGGTCGCCGGAGCCTGAGAAATGGACGGCACCCTCCACGCCGATTCGCACTGCCAGATCGGCTCCAATGAACAGTTTGCCGCCGAAGCGGGTCTTGTCCGCAATGTACGCTCCTGCCCCTGCTCCGAAATAGATGCGGTTGCCTCCAATGAGACCCTTCGCATAAATCTGATCAAGCGTGATCGGAACCAGCGTTGAAATTCCCGCGAAGTTCGCCGACAGAATCACGTCCGCATCGATGCGCGTCGTCAGGCTTGGCAGTATGCCGCGACCGAGCGTCACGTCTATGCCGCCGTCGAATTTCGTGCGCGGCGAAAGCAGAGCGCCGAGCCGCAGATGCAGCGGGAACGGCTTGGGGATGAGCCCGAGCGGGCCGAGTTGGCCGCCTAGACGTGGCTGAGCCGCGCTCAGGGTCAGGGGCACTACCCGCGCGAAAACGTCCGTGGAGGCATGTCCAATCTGTGACTGAGCGTTGGCTGGACCCATCAGGCCCGCCAGAAGCAGGGCGGAAAATGCCGAGAGGATGGGGACGCTGATTCGACCGGCGCGCTGGTCGCCGCGATATTTGAGCAGGGACATTCGATGTATTCTCCTTTTTTTGAAAGCCTTGCCCGTCCGGCACAGGCCCCGTTGGCGCGCGGCACCGACATTGGTGCGACACAGTTCTGTGTTCTCGCCGAATAGGTGGAACTCCTTCTGACGACTCCTTTGCGTAGACAAAAAAACCTTTCTCGGAGTCAAGCGTGGAGGGCAAAAACGCTCTTGCGGAAGCGGGTAGTTATTTGCTATAATCAGCCCTGCCTGTCGAAACATGCCGTGACGAGAGTCAGTGAAGAGCAGAAAGATTCGCGTTCCGGGCCAACCGGACAAGCGGACGCAAGCGGGAGGCCAGGGTGAGCGGACAGCTCGAATTCGGTGAGGAAGACCGCTCCCCTACGCTGCGCCGTGCATGGGAACTTTCTCTGCATCTCCTCGCTTCCAAGATCAGCACCGTCACCTTTCAGAGCTTCATTGTGCCCATACAGCCCCTCACCTTCGAGGATAATGTGGTAACGCTGGGGGTCAGCAGCTCCTTTGCGCGAGATCGACTGGAGCACAATCACCTCAACGCCATTCGCAGCGCGCTTGAGTTCCACCTCGACACGACCGCCCTTCAGATCAAGTTCGTCTTCTCCAGCCGCGACTCGAAATCGGACGCCTCGCGCAAGTCGGATGCGGCGGCGGACACTCAGCCTGCGTTGCCGCTGGAAGTGGATTCCGAGGATGAGTACGACGCCCCGCTCATTGCGACCCGCCTTGAGCCAACCCCGGAGACCCCCTCCGTTTTGCCTCCCGCTCCGAAGCGAACGGGAGCGCGCAAGGCCGAAAGCAGCGGGAAGCGCGCTCAGGTCGCTCTGCCGGACATCCCCTGCATGCCTCTGAACTCGCGATTCATCTTCGAGAATTTCCTGGGCGGGGGCCGCTCCAATCGGCTCGCTTACGCCAGCGCGACCGCTGTTTCCGAGCGCCCAGGCGACGTCTACAATCCACTGTTCCTCTATGGCGGGCCGGGTCTTGGCAAGACGCACCTGCTCCATTCGATCGCGCACGCCATCCGCCGCCGCGAGCCGAAAACTCGAATCGCCTACGTCTCCGGGGAGTTCTTCACGCAGCACTATGTCTCCGCTCTGGGCGCGCGGGTCACCGAGGAGTTCCGTCGGCAGTACCGCGCCGTGGACGTTTGGCTGGTGGACGACATCCAGTTCATCGCGGGCAAGGAGCAGACGAAGGAGGAGTTTTTCCACACCTTCAGCGCACTCTATCAGACCGGGAAACAGATCGTCCTCGCCAGCGACCGCAGCCCTCGCGAGTTGAACACCATGGACGAGCGGCTTCGTTCCCGCTTTCAGAGCGGCCTCATCGCCGATATCAGCCCTCCTGAGCTCGAGACCCGGATAACGTTCCTTCAGAAGTTCCAGGAGCGCGAGGGAACGAAAGTTCCGGACGATGTGCTGGTCTACATCGCCGACGCGATTCAGTCCAATATGCGCACCCTGGAAGGCGCGCTCACGCGGCTGATCGCCTACTGCTCCGTCATGAATCAGCCCCCCACGCAGGAGGTGGCCCAGGCAGTTCTAAGCGAGTATTTCATCGGCAAACCGATAGTGGTGCGGCGGTTCACGGTCGACGAAATCGTCGATGCAGTCGCAGAGCAGTACCAAACGACCTCCGCACAGATCAAGGGGCCGGGCCGGCACAAGAACATCGCGCTCGCCCGCCACGTCGCGATGCACCTCTGCCGGGAACTCATGCCAGAGCTGAACACGTCCACTACGGGTGCAGCCTTCGGAGGCCGAGATCACGCCACCATCGTTTATGCTTGCCAGCGGATTCGCGCGCTCCTCCAAAAGGACATGGAGCTGAAGAGTCTGGTGAATCAACTGATTAAGAGTCTGACCAAGTGAGTCATATGCGCGCTTTTGAGTCGTTGAGCGGGCAAAGTTATTAACAATGGATTCGGGCGGGCGGGGGATTTACGAGCGTCATCGGTGCCGGTTCTGAACGTGGGACTTGTACTTTTCGAGCCTCCAATGCCTGCCTGGAAAAAGTTATCAACAGTTTCGACCGAGTCGGGGCAGAGTTATTAACAGTGGGACTCATAACCGGTTGTCAACGAATCCGTCAACAAAAGATTGTTGGTAAGTAGGGAGTTATGAGTCGAGTTATCAACAGGGGAAAGCTCCCATTGTTAATAACTTTTCCGCTAGTGACTCAGATACATGTAGACTCAATTGCGTTGTCAGCAACTAACAGACTCTATCAGAGTCAGAGAGTCATTTGATTCAAGCGCAGTGCAAATACGATTCGCCTGTCAACTATCCGCTCAGTTGTGAGTCTTATTCACCATATAAGCATAAGCACAGACTCTTTATATATAGCATGAACTGTAGATTCTTTGAATCGTTAAGTGCACGTTGACTCTCACGATTGCGACTCTTGACGAAGCGAATGAAGACCCATGTCCATGAATGCGAATCTATTGTGTCCTGACAGACCTCGACATCGAAATGCGATTCGATATCTTCATGTGGCAGCCCGATTAAAGGAATGAAACAGGACACAGCATATCGCCCGTTTGTCCTGTTGATAGTGTTAACAACCTGTTAATAACTTTACGATATAAAGAAAACAGGCGGTGTTTTCGGATGAGAACCGGAGAATCGGAAGATTTATGCGTGTCTGCTGCCTTAAATTGAACGGTTTCCGGAACTATCGGGAGCTTGAGCTGACGCCGGGGGACGGGCTTAATATCCTGCACGGGGCGAACGCGCAGGGCAAAAGCAACATCCTCGAAGCCCTCTCTCTGCTGGCGACCACGCGCTCTTTTCGGGCGGGACGCGAGTCCGAAATGATCTTCAAGGATTTGGAGATGTCGCACGTGACGGCGGAGATTTCGCGGGAGCGCGAGGGGGACGCAGAGCTTCAGGTCTCCGTATTTCAGGGCGACAAGAAAGCAGTGCGGGTGAATGGCCTTAAGCGGGGCCGGGTGGTGGATCTCCTTGGGGAGTTTAACGCAGTTTTCTTCGGCTCGCTCGATCTGCCCATCGTCACAGGCGAGCCGTCTTCGCGGCGGCACTATCTCAACGTGGAGATCTCGCAGATAAGCCCCCGCTATATCTACGACCTTGGTCACTACAAGCGGGTGCTCGAACAGCGCAACCGGCTGCTGCGTGATCTCAGGGATCGCCCGCGCCCGCCCGCCGAGGTTGGACTCGACGTCTGGAACGCGCAACTGATACAGTTTGGCTCCCCGCTATTCGAGAAGCGAAGATTTTACATCGAGCGACTGGCTCCGCTGGCGGACCAGATACATCGAGAGCTGACGGATGGGAAAGAGGGGCTGGAGGTGCGCTATCTGCCGAGCATAACTCTTCCCCGATGCACCCAGCCAGATTCGGTTCGAGAGGCCTCGCCTGAGGAAAAATATCTGACGACGATGCGCTCCGAGGCGGAGTCTGCGACTCCGACTCCCCAGCAGACTCGCTCGGAATCGGCCCTCAGCGCCACGGAGTCGATTGAAAATGCTTTCAAGCTGGCATTGGACGCGGTCGGGCACGATGAGGCGCGCAGGGGCACGACGTTGCTAGGCCCACAGCGAGACGACATATCTTTCTTCATCGACGGAGTCGATGCCCGAATCTACGGCTCGCAGGGCCAGCAGAGAACGGTCGTTTTAGCGCTCAAGCTGGCCGAGCATCAGCTCATCGAGGACTATGTTGGTGAGACGCCCGTCATGCTTCTCGACGACGTCATGAGCGACCTGGACGACGCCCGCCGGAAGCACCTGCTGGACTGGGTGCGCCGGCGCGGGCAGACGTTTCTCACCTGCACCAATCTGCGATCCTTTCCCAAAGAGATTCTGGACGAGGCGACGACCTTTCGCGTGGTCGCCGGAACGGTAATGCCCGATGTCAGTCGACGAGCCCGATCCTCCAAACCCTCCAGGCCGCCGCAGAGCGAGCCCGGAGACCCGGAGGACGCCGGTCAGGAAAACCCCGCCGGAAATACAGATTGAGTTCACGCCGCCCGTCCTGCGCAGCAGCTCCATCGCGAATGCCCTGACGAACGCGATCAATCGCATGGACAGCGCAGGGCAGATTCGGGCGAGCCTGGCGCTGGCTTACTGGCCTCGCGTGGTGGGTGCGCAGGCGGCTGCGGCGACGCAGGCGGAGTCGGTACGGGACGGAATCCTGTTCGTCCGCACGAAAAGCTCCGTCTGGTCGCATGAGCTGACGCTGCACAAGGCCCGTCTGCTCACGAACCTCAACCGACTGCTCGGCGTGAAAGTCATCACCGACATCATCTTCCGCGCTCAGGGCATCACGCCGCCGGACCCGCCCGCCGACCCCGACCATCCGACCGAAGCGGAGCTTGTCGCGCTCATACTCGAGCCGTTCGAGAAGGCTCAGCTGCGTACCAGCCTCGAGGCCCTCATTTCCATCACGGACGACCATGCCAGAGAGAGCATAGCGCGCCGCATCAGCATGGACGCCCGCCTGCGCCACTGGCGATTGGAGCACGGCTGGAAAGTCTGCCCGCGCTGCAATTCGCTCCACGACACGCAGCACCGTCTCTGCCCAATCTGCCGGCTGCGATGACAGATGGAATGCCCTTTCTTTGATCAGACTCCAAGGAGTGATTCCGGACATGGGAAGTCGACCGCTCATAACGTTTGCGCTAGCTCTGGCCGTGGGGATACTCGCTGCCGCATTAGCGAAGTGGGTCGTTGGGGTCACAGCAGTGGCGCTGGTTGTGCTGAGCGGTTTGTGGTTGGTTACACGTCGTCAGATATGGCGAGATCTGACGTTTTTCGTCATGGCTGGGCTGATGGGCGCGGCAGGCTATGGACTTCGCAGTCGCACCGCACCGGATGACATAATGCAGTCGGCTCCTGGCTACATCACGTTGACAGGCGTCGTACAGTCCGATGTGGAGATCGCGAGAGGAGAGCGGGACTCCCCGCCCCGTACAGCGCGTTTTACGCTATCCGCGGATCGGGTGGAGTCTCCGCCCACGAACTCATCCTCCGGTAGCACAGATCGCTCCTTTAGCGGAAACGCGGAGGTGAGCCTGTCGCTTCTCTCTAAGGCACAGCCCAACTCGACAGGCCACATCATTCCGCGCTACGGCGACCGAATCACCGTTCGCGGACGCCTGGAGCTGCCGGACGGTCCGCGCAATCCGGGCGGCTTCGACTATCGAGAATATCTGGCGCACAGAGGAATCCACTCCGTTATGTTCGTTTCGCAGCCGAATGACTGCACAATCATTGCGCAGATCGGGCTGGCCGGCAATCCCTTCCTGAGGCTCGCCTACTCTCTTCGGCAGGCGGTTCTGCATCATGCCCGCGTCGCGTTCACGCCTGATCGGGCCGCTGTGCTCTGCGGGATTCTGCTCGGCGATCGAGCCGGTCTGCCCGCCGAGGTGCGCGAGGATTTCGAGCGGACGGGAACCGCGCATATCCTCGCGACCGCCGGTCTGCATGTCGGCATGGTGGTCGCGCTGTCGCTCGGCCTGTTGAGGGGAATCCGGGTGCCCCGAAAGCCCGCTCTTCTAATCACGCTGTTCGCTCTGATGCTCTATGTTCCCATGACGGGCGAACGCGCCGCCGTCACCCGCGCGGCCATCATGGCGGCGGTCTATCTAGGCGGCCTGCTTCTGGAGCGCGAGCCGCACCTGCCGAACTCCATCGCGCTCGCGGCCCTCATTCTCCTGCTCATGAATCCCCTCAGTCTGTTCGAGTCGGGATTTCAGTTCTCATTTGCGATCATCATAACCATCGCGTTGCTGCTGCCCTTCTGGAAGCGG
>JANXLO010000403.1 GCA_025355115.1 Chthonomonadaceae bacterium | reverse complement strand
AGCTATCCGGCAGCCAGGCCATCAGACTCAGAAGCTCAACAGGTGTCGCCGTCCCAACGTCCAATCCCTCACCCTCCCGCAAGAGCAATCAAATCGCACGAGCAACTTCACCTCAAATCCACCAGATTCCTCCATCGCCCGCTTTTTATCTGAAAACCAGGTTTCAATCCCCGTTGAAGGCCTACCGCAACTAGAGCAGCCGACATTTAATGTTCATTCCATTCAGTCTCATTCTTAGCACAGTCGAATCCCCGTGAGGGGTGAGGTATAGATGGCGCGCAAACATAGAGTAGCACTGAATTACGTTTCACTCCCCGTGAGGGGCGGACGTTTGTTGAGACCTCTCCAGGTCGCAGTTTTATAACGTCTGCCGAGTTGTTGCAATCCCCGTGAGGGGCGGACGTCTGTTGAGACGGTCAGGTCAAGTGTATATTCGGTGACATTATGGTAGATTCCTGCTTGAATTGAAATGGGTCGTGGCGGCAGTGCTGTGATTTGAGATTGGAAGCGTGGATTTGCTTGCGCGAACCTCTGCTGTGGAGGGTCGCCGCTTCACGTTCGCGCAGAGTCGAGTTGAGTCTGGCCCATGCCCATGCCTGTTTTGCGTCCTGTGCCGGAGAAGAAGGAGAACTCGGCGAGCGCGGTGAGGTGCGCGCGGTCTGTTGGGGCGAGGTCGCGCAGATCGAATTCGCAGACGCCGATGAAGCCGGGCTGCCACTCGCGCGCGAAGGCGATGCGCTGCGTCTCCAGGCGATAACCGACGACCTGCACCCCGGACTCCGCCAGCGCGACCAACTGCGCCTCGTTCGGCAGCGCAAGCTCGGCGGGGGCGCAGGCATTCCAGGCGCGAACCCACGACTGCCACAGAAGCCGGGGCTCCGGCCAGAGCACATCCCGCCTCTGCGAGCGGAACACCGTCGGCGTGGAGAAGCGCAGCCGCAGCGCCTCCCGGCCCGGCGCGTCGAGCAACTCCCGATAGCTCGCCGTGCCCGCCAGCGGATGCGCCTGCCCGGTCGTCTGGATGCTCGTGATGCGGTAGCAGGCACCGCCGAGCCGGATCACGTTCGAGGCCTGGGACGTCAGCAGTCCCGCAAGCATCGCGGGCAGCAACGCCTCGTCCAGCAGAGTCAGCCGCAGCGCACAGCCCTCGCTCGGCCTATTTCGATCCCGGAAGAGCGGGCAGAGCGTGAACGGCTTGCGCTCCGCATTCGTGTGCAGCCGCTCCGCAAGCCCAGCGTCCGCCTGCGCCAGCAGCGCGAAGAACGCGGCATGGGCGCACTCCCCCACATCCTGCGGGGGCAGAGCATCGTCCATCGGCTGCATCATCAGCATCAGTGCGTGTGGCATCGGGTTTCCTGGAGCAAAGTCAGATTGACTGCGGCGAGCGGAGAGCTTGCCGCATGGCGACTCTATTTTTCCCCGTTCGGCAGGAGAAAGGGCGGCGTGACGAGAAAACTCATCCGGCATTGCGCCGACATACAGTCAGGGAGAAAAAGGAATATGGCAACATCCCCGGCAGAGGGAATGGCATCGCTGTATCGGAATCTCGAGACGGCCACCGGCAGGTCGATCGACGAGTGGGCGGCGCTTGGGCGAGCCACGGGAATCGACAAGCACAAGGCGCTCGTCGAGCACATCAAGCTGCAGCATGGCCTGACGCACGGCTACGCGCATCAGATCGCCCTGCGAACGCTCGCTGCCGACAGCCCAGATTCAGGCACAGTCGATCTCATCGCCGAACAGTACTCGGGCGCGAAGGCCGCGCAGAGGCCTCTCTACGACGCCGTTGCAGAAGCCATAGGCGCATTTGGAGAGGACATCGATTTCTCACCCAAGAAAGCCTACGTTAGCCTGCGCCGCTCCAAGCAGTTCGGACTGCTCCAGCCCGCCGCCGGGCGTCTCGACATCGGACTGACCCTCAAGGGACTGCCGGCCACAGATCGCCTTGAGGCCTCCGGAAGCTTCAACTCCATGGTCACGCATCGGGTGCGCCTCCACAGCCTACAGGAGATCGACGCAGATCTCCTAGGCTGGCTCCGCGCCGCCTACGATGCCGCCTGAACGCCCTTAAACCCCGCAAGTCACGAAGGGCGCGTCCCGCGTGACGCCCGCCCGAAGAGGTACAGAACGATGAGCTACGAACGCCCGAACGAGACGGAGCTGGCGAAGCGGCACCGATGGTTCGCCGTCGAGACCAACAACGAATCGTGGAGAACGACTGAGCGAGAGGCGCTGACGGAGGAGGAGAAAACCGACCTGCTCCTCACGTCATGCGCCTCCGCTTACCACTGGCGCAAAGTCGGGACGGAGCACAACCGCGCCCACGCCGACCTGTTGCTAGCCCGTGTCCATGCGCTGCGCGGGGAGGGCGTCGAGGCGATGCGCTATGCCCAAGCCGCCGAGACTTACTTCACTGGCAGAAGCTCGGAGCCATGGGAGCTCGCCTTCCTCCATGCCGTTCTCGCCAATGCCGCCGCAGCCTCAGGAGATTCCGTTCTGCACAAAGAGCACTACCAGCAAGCGCAGAAAATCGGTGAAGGCCTGGGAGATGGGGACAGGGAAATCTTCCTCAAAACCTTCAATAGGATGCCCGCTCCCTCCGAAAAATAGCTCCCTTTGCACGTTTCTCAATTAAGGAGAGAGCTCGCTTCGCTCGTTGCCTAACTTCCCGGCCCCCTTCCCTGAAGGGAAGGGGGAGTCAGGACGGGACGCTTTTCCCTCAGTTAAGCAGGACCCGGAGGGCAATATCCATGTGATTTCAACGGAGGCTCTGCTGCATTGAGCTCCTCTTCCCTCAAGGGAAGGGGGCCGGGGGGTTAGGCAACGAGCGAAGCGAGCTTACCATCTGCCTACCGCATTTCGCGATCACCATAGAGAGTCTGGATGTAGTTCACCTGGCCCGAGTGATAGGTCAGGTTCCAGTGCGCGAACGAGAAGACCTCCGGCATCGTGAACGTGCCCCACTGGATGGTCACGCTCTCTCCAATCCGCTCCTCAGGGAAGGCCAGGACGCACTCCTTGTACTGCACGAGATGTCTGCGGAGAGCCTGATCGCAAGCGTCCACGGTCGTCCATGTCGCGGTCGCCTCGTACTCCTCGACGCTGGCCTTCACGCCAAGTATGTCCGCGATCGTGCTCACCGTCCAGAGCGGGCAGTGCGCGCACTCCTGGGCCAGATCCAGCACCGAGCGGCCGTTGTCCAGCGGCTTCCACAGCAGCTTGTCCTCCGGCACCGCGCGGACGTCACGCATGAAATCGTCGGCAATCTTGAATGTAGCCGCGATGATGTAGTCCTTGACGTTCATGTGTTTCTCCTTCAATTTCAGTCCTGGTTTGGAACCGTCAGATCCTGCCAGACGATCTTGCCGATCTGCTCGTGCTTCCCTTCGGTTTGCGCTGAATCCTCTTGTGGAGGCTCCATCGCGACGGGAACAGGGGCGACTTTGCTGTAAAGCGGCTGATAGAGCTGTATTTTCAGGCCGCCGGGAGCAAGAAAGTGAGTGACCAGGCCATATCCGTGGTCTTCGGCGGGCGAGGTGAACTCGACGCCGCGCGACTCAAGCTCCCTCATCGTGACCTCAATGTCGTCCGTGTAGAAGGAGACGTCGCAGGTTCCGGAAGCGGGTCCGCCTGCATCATCCGTTGGATGACAGCCCAAATCCGCCTCCGGCAGATCGAAGATGAGCCAGCCTCCTCCGACATCGGTGGCAGCGAGCCCGAGCTTATCCCGGAGGAATAACCGGAGCTGCTTAGCCTCGGAACTGTAAAACATGGAATGCATGCCCTTGATCGGCACTACGGTTCTCCTATATGAGGATCGACTGAAAGCGGTATTCGCACACAGACAGGTCGCCCGCCTTGCACGCTCTTCTAATAAGCCTAGATACACAGCGCACAGGCACAATAATGCCACAGAGTCGCCATTCAACCTTTGCCCGCTGGTTTCCTCCTCTTCCTTTCAAGACAGATGCGCCCGACAGACCGGAGAAAAATAGGATACAATAGAGTCCGCTTGTGGTCGGCTTCGAGGCCGGCGAAGATTGGTTCGAGCGGGAAGGCGACAGAAGTAATGCTTCGTTTGCGAGCAAAATGGGCGGGCCTAGGACTGCTGACGATGCTGCTTCCGGCACTCTGCTTGGCGGGCGGGCAGGAGCGGGACGATTTCGATCATCCCGCCATACAGTACATCAAACAGACCTCCGACGATCCTGTCTCCCGACTTCAGAAAGAGATGGATGCGGGGCGTGTTCGCCTGACATTCAATCGGAAGAACGGCTACCTGAGCTCGGTGCTCGCACAGCTAAAGATTCCCGTGTCGTCGCAGATGCTGGTGTTTTCGAAAACCAGCTTTCAGCGCGACCTCATCACGCCGCATGCTCCCCGCGCCCTCTATTTCAACGACAGTTCCTACGTCGGGTGGGTGCAGGACGGCTCCGTCGTGGAGGTCGCCGTGCAGTCTCCGCAATTGGGTGCGGTCTTCTACACGCTGCAGCAGGAGAGCGGCGGGCGGCCCCGCTTTCAGCGCCAGACCTACGAATGTCTCCAGTGCCACAACTCCTCCATGACCGCAGGAGTGCCCGGGCTCATCATGCGCTCCGTCTACGCTCGCATCGATGGAATGCCCGAATTCCGCGCGGGAACCTACCTCACTACCGACCAGAGCCCACTCTCGGAGCGCTGGGGCGGCTGGTACGTCACCGGCCAGCATGGAGTCATGCGCCACATGGGGAACGCCTTCGCGCGGGGGGAGGAGAACGTCATTCTCGACCGAGAGAAGGGTGCCAATCTCAAGAGCCTCCACAGCCTGCTCGACACCTCGCCTTATCTGACTCCGCAAAGCGACATCGTCGCCCTTCTGGTTGCCGAGCACCAGACCAGGGTGCAGACCCTCCTGACCAAAGCTGGATACGGAGCGCGCATGGCTCTCTACGACGAGGCGCAGCTGAACCGGGAACTTCAGCGTCCCGTCGGCTATCGCTCCGACAGCACAAGAAGCCGCATCCGCAGCGTCTGTGATCCGCTGTTGGAGGCGATGCTGTTTGTGAAGGAGGCGCCCCTGACGGACGCAGTGACCGGGAACTCAGGATATGCCGAGACCTTCGCCGCGCAGGGCCCTTTCGACCATCAGCATCGTTCGCTGCGCCAGCTTGACCTGCATCATCGGCTGCTCCGCTATCCCTGCAGCTACCTCATCTACACTGAGGCTTTCGATGCACTCCCCACAGAGGCAAAATCATATCTCTATCAGCGTCTCAGAGAGGTGCTGACCGGCAAGGACAACAGCCCGGAATTCAGTCACCTCTCCACTGCCGAACGCAAAGCCATCCTCGAAATACTCACCGACACCAAGCCCGATTTCGCCGCATCCGACAGCAAGCCGGCAGTGAAAACCGACCCGCCGAGCGCGAAATAGGGTATCTTTATCAGGACTGTTTCGAGGAGTTGCCACGCATGACTTATTGCCTTGGAATCACGCTGCGCGAGGGGCTTGTTTTGGCCTCGGATTCGCGGAGCAATGCCGGGTACGACCAGGTGAATTTGTGCCGGAAAATGCATATTTTCGAGCAGCCCGGCGAGCGAGTTTTTGTGATACTCACGAGCGGAAGCCTCTCGCTGTCGCAGTCCGTCCTGACGCTTTTGCGCTCCGAGTGGGAGCAGGGAGAAGGGCTGGCGAAAGCCGCTTCGATGTACGAGGCAGCCCGCATCCTCGGCAATCAGATCAGGCGAGTCTCCGACCTCGACCGCTCGGCGATGGAGCGGGACGACTTCCGGTTCAATACTCATCTCATTCTGGGAGGACAGATCGCCGGACAGCGGCACGACCTCTACCTGATCTATCCGCAGGGCAATCCGCTCTGCGCGGCGGAGGACACCCCGTATCTTCAGATCGGAGAGACGAAGTACGGGCGTCCGATCCTCGACCGGGGCGTTCACTATGAGTATACAACGCTGGAGCAGGCCGCCAAGTACGCGCTCATATCTATCGACTCCACGATTCGCTCGAACCTCACGGTCGGCCCTCCCATCGACCTGCTCGTCTATCACGCCGACTCTCTGCGCATTACGCACCATCGGCGCTTCTCGTCTCGGGATCCCGATCTGCTCGGCATCCATACCCAATGGGAACAGGCTCTACGGCGAGCCGTGCTGGAGTTGCCTGCGATCCACTTCGAGGCAGAGCCTCACTCCTGAGACCGCGCCTCACCGATTTTGCTTTCCCGCCCGTGCTCGAGAACGACTCTGACATCGATGCATTCCCCTAACGGGCATTTGAGTGCTATCATACAGTATGAAGATTCTTCAGGTATGCTCCAGTTCGCGAATATCGGGTGCGGAGAAGCACGTCGTCGTGCTTTCGGAGCTGCTGCGTCGACGGGGACATACTCTGCACGCCATCTGCCCGCCGGGTGGCTGGCTGCCGGATCAGCTTCGAGCCGCGGGCATTCCCCTGACTGAAATGGATATGCGGACTCTGCGGGGCTCGGTTCGCGCTCCTATTCAGCTCACGCGCCTTATACGAGAGCAGGGCTTCGACCTCATCCACGCTCACCTCACTCGAGCCACCTACACCGGGCTGCTGGCCGGGCGATTCGCTCGTGTTCCGCTCATATCCTCCGTTCACTGCCGCACTGCCGATCTTGCCTATCGTTGCCTGTTTCCGCCCAGGCGCGGGCGCATCGTTACCGTCTCTGATTTCCTCAAAAAAGGCCTCATGCACAAGGGCGTCCCCGCGCAGCGGATTCAGACAATCTACAACGGCACCGATTTCGTCTCCACCGCCGCAGAAGCCGCGGCGGCTGGAGCCCTCAACGCGCTGCCTGTGAGGGCCGAGTTCAGCCTCCCGCCGGACGCCGAGCTTATCGGAATTTTTGCCCGTGTCGAGGAGTTCAAAGGGCATTTCGTCTTGGCTGAAGCGGTGAAGCGCATAGTCGAGGCGCGGGCGCGCGCCTACATCGTCTGCGTCGGCTCCGTGGAGCCCAAGATACAAAAGGAGCTCTGGGAGATAACGGCGGCTCAAGGAATGGCGGAGCGGCTGCGGTTCACCGGCCAGCGCGAGGATGTGCATCGGCTGATGTCCGCGATGGATGTGCTGACATTGCCCTCCCGCTATGAGGCGTGCAGCATGGCCATCATCGAAGGGATGGCTCTGAGCAAGCCCGTGGTGGCGACGCGCGCGGGAGGCAATCCTGAACTGGTCGAGAACGGCGTCACCGGCCTGCTGATCGAGCGCAATCCCAAAGATTTGGCGGACGCTCTGATCCAAATTCTGGGGGATCCGGAGGGGCTGCGGAGAATGGGCGAAGAGGCGCGTCACCGCGCCGAAACGCGCTTTTCAGCGAACGTAATGGTAGATCAGATCGAAGGTCTCTATCGAGAGCTGCTGGAGCAACGCGGGTGAGCGGCGCCAAACACGACAGGATGTTTCATGGCAGAAGAGACAGCGGGCAGAGAACCTGTCGAATTGACGGTTGACCGTGCTGAGCTGCCAGGTCAGCCCTGAGGATTCGGAGACGAGAAGATGTCCTATTTGCGCACTGTTGTGCCCATCCTTATGTACCACAAAGTGGGAGCTCCAGTTCATGCGCGGGAAGACACTTTTTTGAACGTCTCCACGGAGAGCTTCGAGCGTCAGATGCGGGCGCTCGACCGCCTTGGCTACCGGGCGGTGACCTTTGCGCAAGCCGTGTCCATCCTGCGGAGCGGGCAGCCGATTCCTCGCCGTACCTTCGCGATCACTTTCGACGACGGCTATAGCTGCGTGGGGGATTCAGCCGCTCCCATTCTGGCAAGATTCAGCTTTGCGGCAACTGTGTTCGTGGTGTCGGGGGCGGCTGGAGGCGAGAACTCCTGGGATGCGGCGTCTGGACGGCCGGTTCTGCCGCTGATGGGATGGGATCGGCTGCGAGACCTGGCGGCGCACGGCTGGGAAATGGCGGGGCATACGAGCACACATCCTCATCTCAACGAACTGGAGGACGCCGAGGCCCTGCGCGAGATCAGGGAAGGCAAGGCGGTGACAGAAGCTCGCCTGGAGATGACTCTCGCAACGTTCTGCTACCCGTACGGAAATTTCAACGCTCGCACCCCGAAACTGGTTGCTGAGGCTGGCTTCACTGGGGCCTGCACCACGCGGAGCGGGCTGGCAAAGCAAGAAACCGATCCCTATCTTCTTCCCCGTGTCAAAGTGGCCTACCGCGACGGCGTCGCGGGCATGCTCTACCGCCTGATCATCCGCCCCCTCCTCCCAAACCTACGACGCAATCGAACCCCCCGCTCCACCGCCTGAGCAAAAGGCAATCGCAGAACCCAGGAAACACTTGCGATGCTTTGAGTCGTTCTGATGTCACAAGTGACGCGAATACGTCCGAATCACATTGGCGGAATTGGTGCAGGGCATGGCACAAAGGATTCCCACTTAACCGATTGCTCCGGGCAGTCTTCCATAGGCGACAGAGTGCGAAAGTTCAATGGATTTCGTGAAATTAGCGAGTCGAAGAATTGGCATCTCCAGCATTTGCAGCTCTATTCCCGGCCACTTAAAATGAAGTTTTTTGCTCCGGAACTTCCCTCAGACGTAGAGTAGCTCACACATCTCCTTCGCCGTTCCAAAAACAACCTGGAGAACTTCATCTTCCATTGAATTTGTCATGTAGCTTCCCTCTTGAAGGGCCTGCGGCGTTCAGCGCGACCGATGTGCTATGCCATGGAATCAGAGTGGTTACATGGCATCCTATGCTGCCAGCATACCATCACGAATTGCGGGCTGTCAAGCTGTTCGAATAGTGCGTTTCTGTTCTTTTCCTGCGGTGTTACTGAAAAGAACGAGAAAACATGATACGGGTCTCTTGGCACTTCGTCTTTCTATAAGGTTTCGATGCCCGACGTGGTCACTCTCGAACCGCTTCGATTTCGATGGTCGTTTTGAGGATGGGTGGAGGAACCGTTCAGCACGAGGCCGGCTCTCATTTCGACGAGAGTACACGAGGGTCTATCAGATCGAGGGAGTGAGGGCTTTCCAGTGACTGATTTCAAAGTGCAGCCCTTATATTCCTTGCATCATGGGCGTCTGTCAGGTCGGTGCTTGCTGTCAGGTGTGTAGAGCGCGGCGAGAGCAGCATAGGGGTCGAGAGGGCCTTCCTGGTTTTCCTGCTCGGCTTTGAAGGCGCGGATTTCAGCGTTCAGGCGGCGGGCATTGCTAAAGGCACGCCATGCAAACCAGACCGTGGCGGCTACCGCGATAAAGACGATTGGCCCGCGCAAGTGCATGAAATTCATGAGATGCAAATGTCCTTTCTGATGATTCTGGCTGTTGAATGCCCCTACGAAAGGAGTTTGATGCGCAGTTCCCAGACACGCGGAGCCGATTTGTGAAAAAAATCGCAAGTTCATAAAAGTAGCTCCGGCTTATGGCACATCATCAACCAAAGGAGAGGTCCGTACCTGGCCTGTCCGCCGAGACTTAAGCATTCGGCCTTTTTTGACTGAAAGAAGCTTCCCTGATCGGGCATGACTGAAGTCAAGGCAGGCTACCATTCATCACTAAGCAACAGATGAGTTGTCAATCGCGCTGCCCTTCTTGCTGCGGCGTTACGAGGCACTGGCGAAATTTGTCCAGACAGGTTCGTTTGAGCATTGGAAAGGAAACACCCCTTGCGAAAGTGGAGCAGAGAAGTTATAGGCGCAGAGATTTTGGGCCTGCATCAATCAGGCCAAGACCTGAATTATACGTCGGTTGTCTCCGAAGACACGGCCTTACTGCGAGCCGCAACACGCTACTTTGGCTCATGGCGCGCCGCAATCGAGTATGCCGGGCTGAACTATGACGATATTCGGAAATACAAAACCTGGACACGTGAGCGAATCATCGAGCGCATCCTAGAACTGCATGCACAGGGTCAGGATCTCAGCTGGCGACATGTGAGCTCGACGGTGGACCCGCAGTTGGCCGCAGCGGCTACAAAATGCAAGCATTTCGGCTCATGGCGCGCCGCTGTTAGCGCCGCCGGACTGGACTACGGCCAGATACGTCGTTATCGTGAGTGGGATGGGCCTACGATCACACTGAAAATGAGTGAACTCCATGCCGAGGGCATCGATATGAACGCGCGCCACATGGAGGACTACGATATTACCCTCATCACTGCGGCGAGGCGGCGCTTCGAAAGCTGGGATGCGGCCCTCACGGCGGCAGGGCTTGACTACCGCAAAATCGTGCTCAGGGCTCCCTTCAAACGCCGCGTCAAAGCGGTCCTTCAGGAAATTCCTACACCGCGCCTCCCGGAAGAGACATGTTTCGTTTCCGCCACGTGAATGTCTCTTCGTAGGAGGGCATGGGATTTGCATTCCGAGATGAGGCAACAAAACGAGCAGGGGTTCCCTGCTCGTTTTGTTGCGAGTTGGAAGTCAGCCAGAATTATGAGTTCAACTCCCAGGAAACTCCAGTGACCACGCCCTCTATTTTGCGTTCAGAGCAACAGCCTGCGCCTCTTTCTCGGCCAGTTCGGCGTTCGCCGCCTCCTCCGCATCCTCAGTGCTGATTAGCGGCTCGATAGTGGAAACGTGATCGCCGCCATTGAGGTTGATGAGCTTCACGCCCTGCGCGCTGCGGCCCGTCTCGCGGATGGTGGCGATGTCCATGCGGATCGCGACGCCGGAGTCGGTGAGCACCATCAGCTTGTCGTCGGCCTCAACGATCGCCGCGTCCACGATAGGCCCGGTCTTGGAAGTGACGTTCATGGTGATGAGGCCGCGCCCGCCGCGAGTCTGTGCGCTGTAGCGAGAGAGGTCCGTGCGCTTGCCGTAGCCGTTCTCACTGCACACGAGCAGTTGGCTGGTGGAGCTGACCACGTCCATGGCAACAACGCGATCCTTTAGAAGCTTCGTCTTGGGATCTCGCATCTCTATGCCTCGCACTCCGCCGGAAGTGTGCCCGCTGACGCGCACATCCTTCTCCTTGAACCGGATGGACATTCCGCTGGAGGTCACCATGATGATCTCTGCATCACCGTCGGTGTGCCGGACCCAGCGCAGGTTGTCCCCCTCCTCGATGTCGAAGCACTTCTTGCCGTTCACGCGAAGGTTGGCGAAGTCGGCAAGCTCGCAGCGCTTGATCTCGCCGAAGTCGGTAGCCAACAGGAGATGCCCGCCGATGCTCAGATCCTTCATGGGCAGAATCGCGGTGATCTTGTCGCCGGGCTCCACCTGGATGAAGTTGTTGATGTGCTGGCCGCGCGCCTGCCTGGAAGACTGCGGAACTTCGTACGCCTTCAGCCGGTAGATGCGGCCTCGGTCGGTGAAGAACAGGATGTAGTGGGTCGTGGTGGCGACGAAGAGATGCGCGAGCGCATCCTCGTCCTTCAGGTTCGCGGCCTGCACACCGCGCCCGCCGCGCTTCTGCGTGCGGTAGGTGTCGATAGGAACCCGCTTGATGTAGCCGTCGCGGGAGATAGTGACGAGGGTCTTCTCCTCCGGGACGAGATCGTCTTCGGTGATGTCGTCCGCCTCGGTCGGCAGGATGCGGGACTTGCGGTCGTCGCCGTATTTGTCGCGGAGGTAGCGCAGCTCCTCCTTGATGATCTTAACGACGCGAGCGGGCGTGACGAGGATGTCCTCGAGGCGTGCCATCTCCTTGAGCTGGGCCTTGTAGTCGTCCTCGATACGTTGCCGCTCCAGCTGGGAGATCTGCCGCAGTTGCATGTTGAGGATCGCCTCGGCCTGTATCTGCGTCAGGCCGAACCGCTCGACCATCTGACTGCGGGCGATTTCGCCGCTTGGAGCAGCACGAATGAGCGCGATGATCTCGTCGAGGAAGCTGAGTGCGATCTGAAGGCCTTCCAGACGGTGCGCCGTCTGCTTGGCGCGGGCGAGCTCGTAGCGAGTTCTGCGCGCGATGATCTCCCGCCGATGGGCAAGAAACAGGCCGATGACCTGCGACAGGTTCAGCACACGGGGCTGCCCGTTGACGAGGGCCAGCATGATGATCCCGAAAGTCTGTCGGAGCGCGGTGTGCTTCAGCAGGAAGTTGACGATGCGCTTAGGCAGAACGTCTCGGCGCAGCTCAATCACGACACGCATTCCGTGCTTGTCGCTGAAGTCGTTGATGGCCGTGATGCCGTCGACCTTCTTCTGCTTGGTCAGCTCGGCGATGTGTATGATGAGCCGCGCCTTGTTGACCTGGTAGGGCAGCTCGGTGATGACGATGGCGTTCTTGCCGTTGTCCATCGGCTCGATCTGAAGCTGCGCCTGCATGATAACGCGCCCGCGGCCCGTCCGGTAAGCTTCCTTGGCGCCCTGGGTTCCGAGAATGAGCCCGGAGGTCGGGAAGTCGGGGCCAGGGATGAACTTCATCAAGTCCTCTGCGGTCGCATCGGTGTGATCGAGCGCGTAGAGGCAGGCGTCGACCACTTCACGCAGGTTGTGAGGAGGAACGCTCGTGCTCATGCCGACCGCAATCCCCTCGCCGCCGTTGCATAGGAAGTTGGGGAATTTACCGGGAAACACTATCGGCTCGCGCCGGGTCTGGTCGTAGTTCGGGCGCCAGTCCACGGTGTCGCGCTCGATGTCCTCCATCATCTCCATTGCGAGCGGAGTGAGGCGGCACTCCGTGTACCGGTAGGCGGCGGGCGGATCGCCGTCGATGCTGCCGAAGTTGCCCTGCGGGTCGATGAGGGGATAGCGAAGGCTGAAGTCCTGGGCGAGGCGGACGAGGGTTCCATAGATCGCGGCATCGCCGTGCGGATGGTAGTTGCCCATCGTCTCGCCGATGACTTTGGCGCATTTGACTCGGGCCGCTCCTGCAACAGCGCCGAGGTCGCGCATGGCCGTAAGGATGCGCCGCTGAACGGGCTTGAAGCCGTCGCGTATGTCGGGAAGGGCGCGAGAGACGAGGGTGGAGACAGCGTAGCCCAAATAAGAGCGTCGCAGCTCCTGCTCGATGTCTATGATCATCAGAGGATTCGGGGTAACGCTCTCGTTTGGATCGTCGGGAAGGGTATCGTTTGCCAACCTGTTCTCCTAGGAAAAAGGGGGATTGCAGCGGGAGGAAACCTGCCTGCGCCTGCAATCTGTGGATGGGGTTATCTGCTCATTGCTACCTTATATTATACCATTTAGGTGTATTTTTGTCAACTGCTGACGCAGGTTCGCAGACGTTGCCAGTTCACGAATCCAAATTGACTGTCAAGTCGTGTCGACAGTCAATTCGACGTTTTCGAGCGACATGAATGACCGCCCCGGCTTCGTCGCCCGCGCTCAATCACTGCTTCTTCTGATTTTGTTGTGCTGCCTGTGTTATAATCAGTCAAAGACTAATGTGGAGGGGGGAAAGGTCTCGACAAGCCATTCACGAAGGCACGCCACAGGAGCTTGCTCCATATCTTGCACAACGCCCCCAGGGCCAGTTCCGCTTGATAGAGCTAGAAACGGAGAGGGAACCGACATCGGCACCTGAAGAAGCCGCACCTAGTATCGATGCTGAGAACGCCGCCGCCATTTGCTCTCATCAAATCTTGGCGTGAACAAGAGGCGACAGAGGCTCCAGAGGAGAGACGTAAGGCGGAAGAGGAGCTTGCAGAGTTCGAGAGAAATATGAACGCCAATCGTGCGGCGACAGGAGATGCTGTAATTACCTAAATCCAAGCAGTCTGTCGCGGATGATAACCCCTCCGCGACAGACTGCTTGAGTTCAGGCGTCTTGCATGGTCATCTCCAGGTAGAGCGGCACCGCGGTCTCGATCTGGCCGTTTTTTGTCACTTTGGGATCGAGCGTCGCGGATGATCTCTTTACGCCTGCTCTGAGCGCGTCATTCGTCGTGCCTAAAGGAAGCGGCTGCAGCAGTTCGCCGTTCGAGAGGAAGACGCGCCCGCCCGTCTTATCCTGCAGAGCACGCAGCAGAGGGTAAAACGGCATGGGGCAGTAGCCCAGAATGTCGTGTGCGACGGGAACGCTTACCGGGATGAAGGCGGTCAGCTCGGTGTCCTTGCCGTCCTTCCTTGCCATGCGCTCCAGGCCCTTCTCCTTGATGGTCGCGTTATGGCTGCCGTGGTGACCTACTTTGTAGAAGGCCACCCTTCCCAGCAGATCGTCCATGCTCGGCTTCTCGGGAAGTGGCTGGCCAGTAGTCTTGTCGTTCCAGGCGGGAATGAAGTCCCACGAGAGCCAGTTTCCAACCTGTG
>JANXLO010000350.1 GCA_025355115.1 Chthonomonadaceae bacterium | reverse complement strand
TTCCCTCAGCGGCTCGTCACGAATCCGCCATGTCATAAACTTCTCTGCGTTCAGAGGACAATCTGCCTCTGGCGGCATAGATCGAATTGACTACAAATCGACGTCGATTTACACGTTAATTGAAGCACGCACAGATTTTACACTAAAGGCTCGTGTTGAAGCAAGCACTCCACAGAAAAAAACGGGGCTTCGAGTGTATTCAGCACCTGAAGCCCGACTGCCATTAAACACCTGGCTTTTCGTCTGCGTCTTCCACTCGCAGGCTCCTACGCCAGATCGCTCTCTTCCGTAATATCCTCCGTCATCTGCAGAAACTCGTCCTCCGTCAGAACGGGAATGCCCAACTGCTGCGCCCGTGTCAGCTTACTGCCAGCCTCTCCTCCCGCCACTAGATAAGAGGTCTGTTTGCTGACACTGCCGCTTGCCCGCCCGCCTAGGTGCTTAACCAGGGTCTCTGCCTCATCGCGTTTGAGGCGAATGAGCGTCCCTGTAAAGACGAACGATTTTCCCGCGAAGCGGTCGGAATGCGGGGCGCTGTCGTGGGACTGCGGCCGAACGCCCGCCTTATGCAATTTGGACAGCGTCCGCTGGTTGTGCGGCTCGTCGAAGAAGGCTCGTATGCTCTCTGCTGTTCGACGACCGATCTCGAACACTCCCGCAAGCTCATCGACGGAAGCGGCTGCCAGCTTCTCCAGAGTGCCGAAGTGGGAGGCCAGCACTTCAGAGGAATGCTCGCCAATATGCCGAATGCCCAGGCCTGCGATAAGCCGCGCGAGCGGTCGGGTCTTGCTGCCCTCGATATGATCCAGTATTTTGGTCGCCAGCTTGTCGCCCATCCGCTCGAGGCTTAGCATCTGCTCTTTGGTCAGCGCATATATGTCGGCTACGTCCCGAACGAGGCCAACTTGAGTGAGCTGCTCGCACTGCTTGTCTCCCAGTCCCTCGATGTCCATTGCCATGCGGGAGGCAAAGTAGCGGATGCGCTCATGCATCTTCTTCGGACACTCTTCATTGGGGCATCGCAGCACCGCCTCGCCCTCTGCCCTCACGACCTGAGCGCCGCAGGAGGGACAGTTCGCGGGCATCGCGAACTCGATCTCGTCGCCGGTGCGCTCGCCCTTCACGACTTCCACTATCTCCGGGATGACCTCTCCCGCCCGCTGAACCACGACCCAATCGCCGATACGCACATCCTTGCGGCGTATCTCGTCCTCGTTGTGCAGGGTGGCGCGTGCGACCATAACCCCTGCCAGCGCGACCGGCGTCAGATTCGCGACAGGAGTGAGCGCGCCTGTCCTTCCAACCTGAACCTCGATGCTCTCCACCCTGGTTCGAACCTGCAAAGCGGGGTATTTGTAGGCAATAGCCCAGCGCGGCGCGCGGCTGCTGACCTGCCCCAGTTCCCTCTGAAGGCTGAACGAGTTGACCTTTACGACTACACCGTCGATGTCGTAGGGCAACTCCCCTTTTTTGCCGCTCCATTCGTCGCAGAACTCGATAACCTGTTCGATTCCCTCACAGACCCGCACATTGGGGTTGGTGCGAAGGCCCCACACTCGATATGCCTGAAGCAGGTCGTGCTGGCTCTGAAACGTCCATCCTTCGCACTCCCCTACCGCATAGAGAAAAATGTCTAAGCGCCGTTTGGCAGTCACCGCGATGTCCTTCTGACGCAGAGACCCTGCGGCGGCGTTGCGAGGGTTGGCGAACGTTCTGCCGCCCTGCTCCTCCGCCTCGCCATTGATCCTGGCAAACTCCCGATGCGACATGAACACTTCGCCTCGAATCTCGATGCGTGCCGGAACTCCCTGGCCACCAGGCGTCGGCACAGCCTCCGCCCCTTCCGAAAGGGGAATTACAGAGTTGTCGCCGTTTGAGGCACGTGACGACAGAGGGCGAAGCTGCTTGGGAAGAGCGGAGATCGTGCGCAGGTTGGGAGTGATGTCCTCACCGGTCAGACCGTCACCGCGAGTGCCCCCTGAGATGAACTGGCCGTTCTCATAGGTGAGATTGACGGAGAGGCCGTCGATTTTGAGCTCGCAGATGTATTCGATGGCCAACTCCGGCCCGGCCCCGAGTTGGCGGCGCAGTCGATCCTCCCATGAACGGAGATTGTCGGCGCTGAAGGCGTTGTCCAACGAAAGCATGGAGACGCGGTGAGGGTAGGGGGCGAACAGGTTGACGGCCTCGGTCCCCACACGCTCGGTCGGGGAGTCGGGCGTGAGGAGTTCGGGGAAGCGCTCCTCCAGCTCGCGAAGTTCGCGCATCAGAGCATCGTAGGCGGCATCGGAGAGCTCCGGCGCGTCCTGCGCGTAGTAGAGATAGTTTGCGTTCCGAAGCTGCGCCCGGAGCGCTTCAACGCGCTGCTGCTCCTGTGCGCTCGGACGAGCCATCTCCATGAGGGCGGGCATTTCATTGGACATGCGTAGTCATCTCACTCTCTTTGTATTGGAGGCCAAAACCGTACAATACAGTTTTCTTCGGCAGACCGCTGAAGTCTTTCTTGCCACTACGCAAGAGGTCACGGATGAGGAAGATTCCGGCATGCTTTGACGAATATCTGTTGGACTTCTAGAGAACACCTGTGCTCAGAAAGTGGCTTCACGATAGGCTTTGAGGACGGTGGGGACATCGCCGTCCTGCACGATAGCGCCCTTGCTCAGCCACAGGACTCGGCTCGCCACACGCTCCACGACCGGCAGGTCGTGCGAGACGAAGACAATGGTCTTTCCCTGCGCCTGCAAGTCCGCGATAAGGCGATAGCACTTGTTCTGGAAAGACTCATCGCCCACGGCAAGAACCTCATCCACAAGCAGGATATCGGGGTCGGTATGGACGGCGATCGAGAAGCCAAGCCGCAGCTTCGCGCCGTCGTTCCAGCCGTGGAGCGGAGTATCCATTTTCCCCTCGAGCTCAGCGAATGCCACAATCCCATCTAGTCTGTCGCGAACCTGCCGGGCGGTCATGCCCAGGACTGCGCCGTAGAACTCCACATTCTGAAAGCCGGTCAGGTCCGGCTGAAAGCCCGCACCAAGCTCCAGCAAAGGCGCGATCCGAGCAGGGCCGCCGTCCTGGCCGCTTAAGTGAATCGTGCCGGATGTCGCCCGGTAGACGCGTGCAAGCAGCCCCAAAAGCGTGGATTTCCCCGACCCGTTTCGCCCGATTACTGCCATAGTCTGGCCGTGCGGAACAGTGAAGGAGATGTCCTGAAGGGCAGTGAACTGCTCGATCTTCTGACGCCGGAAGACGCTGAACATCGCGCCTTTGAGGCTTCCCATATGCAGAATGCGGAACTGCTTGGTCAGGCCGACGATCTCTATGGCCGGGCGATCGTCCGCCTCTCGATAGTGATGTAGCGTCATAGTGCTAGAACCGCTCCGCGAACAGCCATTTGCGGCTGTTGAAGTAGGCGTAACCGCTCCAAGCGATCAGCAGCGTGATCGCGGCGGATCCAAGGTAGACGGAAGGGGCGGTCGTCAC
>JANXLO010000347.1 GCA_025355115.1 Chthonomonadaceae bacterium | reverse complement strand
GTGGCGCTGCGTGAGCGGGGGATTCGGCGGACACCACTGTCATCGCCGCCATTCCCAGCATCAACAGGCCCGCAAAGAAAGCGGATTGGAACATCGTTGTCTCCTCTATTTTAGGGCTAGCATGAGCGACTCGAAAAGGGCGCGACCATCGGCGGAGCCAAGAATTTTTTCGGAAGCGCGCTCCGGGTGAGGCATCATCCCCATGACGTTGAAGCGGGCGTTGGCGATGCCGGCGATATGGCCAAGTGAGCCGTTGGGGTTGACGGTGTCGTCGGTCTGCCCGTCGGGACGGACATAGCGCAATAGCACCCGGTTCGCCTGCTCCAACTCCAGGAGCGTTGCGTCGTCGCAGGTGTAGCGGCCTTCGCCATGCGCCACCGGGATGCGCAGAATCTGTCCTGGCTTGCAGGTCCTGGTGAACGGCGTATCGGCATTCTCGACGCGCAGATGAACCTGCTTGCAGACGAATTTGCAGCCTGCATTGCGCACGAGCGCGCCGGGCAGCAGGTGCGCCTCGCAGAGAATCTGGAAGCCGTTGCAGATGCCGAACACATATCCTCCGCGCTCCGCATGCGCACGCACCGAATCCATGATCGGAGCGAAGCGCGCCACCGCGCCCGTGCGCAGGTAGTCTCCATAGGAGAAGCCTCCGGGCAGTATCACCACGTCGAAGCCCTTCAGCGAAGTCTCCTGATGCCAGACGTACTCCACCGGGCAGCCGAGCACGTCGCGCACGGTGAAAAATGCGTCCTGATCGCAGTTGGAGCCGGGGAATCGCACCACTGCGAACCTGGGCTTCGCGCCGCCTAGCGAGAGGCGGCTGTCTTCATGGGTCGGAGCTATCACGCTCATTCCACAACCTCGAAGGTGTAGTTCTCAATGACAGGATTGGCCAGCAGTCGGTCGCACATCTCTTTGATCTCGGAGTTAAGGTCGCCCTTGCCGTTCGCTGTCACCTCTAGCTCCATATATTTGCCGATGCGAACCTGCCCTACGTTGGCATATCCCATGGAGTGCAGCGCGTCCTGCACCACACGTCCCTGCGCGTCCAAAAGCGACGGTTTCAGCGTCACGACCACTTTGACTTGAGCCATTCTCCCTCTTTCCTTAAGTCCCTGTTGGGCGTGTGTAGCTGTCAGAACAACCCTGCGAAACGATTCTCCAGCGCAGCGGCGTCCAGTCCGGCGATACGAAGCGTCTTCTCCCTGCTCGTCTCGCCCGAGTGAAAGGCAATGCGCGATTTCGGCACCTTCAGCACATCCGACAGCAGTTCGATCAGAGCCCGATTCGCCGCTCCGTCCACCGGGGGAGCCGCTACCCGCACATGAAGCACGTCTCCCTCCCGCCGAATCACTTCGTTGCGGCCGCCCTTTGGCGTCAGCCTGACCCGGAGCAGAGCAGATTCTTCCATATCCCATTGTACCTTAACCCCCGACAGGAAAGGGCAAAGCAGGCAGGAGTTTAGGCGGCCCCTGTTGAAATTTGACTGCAGCGAAAAGCAGGTTTCCAGCGGTAATTCCAACGCTGATATAGCTTCATCACCTCAAAAGGAGACAAGATCATGCTCGGAATGAACCGAAGCATCCGAATGAGTTCTCAGCGCAGCTGCCGTGCAGTCGCGCTGCTTGTCGGGCTGTTTGCGGCCCTCCAGTTGCCGCTCATACCCGCGCGGGCGGACGAGGCTACGCCACAGGTAGTCGCGCTCTGGCCCGCCGGATCAGCCACCCTGCAGGGAGCCGGGGAGAAAGAGTTGCTCTCCCCGCCGAACCCACAGCCTGGCCAGCGCATCAACTCCATCCGTAACGTTCACAACCCCTCTATCGAAGTCCATCTCGCTCCGGCGGACAAGGCGACGGGAACGGCCATCATTGTCGCTCCCGGAGGCGGGCATTCGCAGCTTGTATGGGCCTCGGAGGGCACCGACATCGCGAAGTGGCTCAACAGCATCGGCATCTCCGCCTTCGTGCTCAAGTACCGGCTTGCTCAGACGCCGAACTACCACTACACCGTCGAAGGCGACGCGCTCCAGGACACGCAGAGGGCGATGCGCATAGTTCGCGCTCGGGCGAAGGAGTGGGGCGTCAAGACGGATCACGTGGGTATTCTCGGCTTTTCGGCTGGCGGCGCTCTGGCCGCGCTTGCGGACATCCGATTTGATAGAGGCAAATCAGCCTCCACGGATGTCATAGAGCAGCAGAGCTGCCGCCCCGATTTCGTCGGTCTCGTCTATGCGGGATGGGCGCCGATGGACATCACCGCCCCGAAGGACGCCGCACCAGCATTCCTGACGAGCGCGGGCAAGGACGATGAGTTTCATGCGCGTGAGACGGTGGAGTTCTTCAATTCGCTTTTCAAGGCGGGCGTCCCCGCTGACCTCTTCATCTACGGGCACGGCGGACATGGAGGGGCTATCAGCCCGCGCAAAGGCATCCCCTTTGGCACCTGGCACCTGCGGTTTCAGGAGTGGCTTGCCGATATGGGCCAGCTCAACAAAGCTTGATGTCCGCATAGCCAAAAAGCGGGCGTTCCCTGAACCACAGGGAACGCCCGCTTTTTTAATTGCTGCGAGGCAAGGGAGAGGGACTACTGTAGGATTTTGCCCGAGGTCAGCATTGTCACGTCGCTTCCGGGGCCTATCGTCGAGACTGGGCTTGCGTAGCTGCGCAGATCGAGCGCGAGGCGTTGAGGAACAGAGAGCACAAAGGAGACAGTCGCCTTCGCCGCCTCGGGAAACTCAGTCGGGTCATAGCCTGTATCGATGACGAGAGTGTCTCCATCAAGGCAAGCCGTAATCTTGACTTTCGTCAGAAGCTCCCTTAGCTCAGCTTTTGAAAGCCGGCGGCCCTCCGCCGTTTTGGTCGCCTCGATCCGAATCTCATCCCTGTCGTCCTCGATCGGACGCACCTCGATGGCACCAAGCTCATCATGCAACCGCAATGTCCGTACCCTGGTGGCCGCATAGGTCTTTTGAATCGTCTCGCTGACAGCACGGCTGCCAAAGCTGCGCCCGTTGAAGGAGCGAATGCTGAAATCCGTAAAGTTTTTTGTCTGGATGCTGAATCCGCAACCCTCCAGACAGATGCCGCAGAGCAGCCCGCCTGCCGCTACCAGCGCAATTCCCAGTCGCTTGAGTCTGCCATGCATGGTTGTCTTCACTTCTCCCTGTGCCTTTGAGTGACGCGTTGGCCTGTGAATCGCCTAGATGTGGGGGCTTGTCCAGCGGGTTTCCCCTCGAAGGCGAGCTCCAAGCCAGTCGGCCTCTCTGCCAAATCCGGTCGCGACCGCCGCCCCAAGGCCCATGACGGCCACGATGCACTCGAGGGTGAGCGAGGCCACTCCCAGGGTACGGCTTATGCTGCCGAGAACGACGTTCGCGCCGAAGAAGAGGCACAGGCTCAAAGCGATGCGGCCGTACAGGGTTCCGCCGCCTTGCGGTCGGCCGAAGCGATGAGCGATGATATTGCCCGCGTAGCGCATTCCGCTCAGCCAACCGAAGCCCATTACCATGGCGGCAGCCAGAGCGACCAGCGTTCCGAACGGTGACCACATCAGGCCGATGAAAGTCACATGCATGAGACGGTCGTTGAAAGCCAATACTACCAGCAGGCCAAGCGCGGTGAGCAGACCCACCGTCAACGACCGCGCCGGGCTGATCGCGATGCTCTCCGAGACGCGCTGCGCCGCTTTGGGAGCGCCCACCAGCACCAGCAGCCCTCCAAGAAGGCCGAGCACCAGCAGCCCCAGCTGACCGCCGAACCAGTCGTCTTTTTTCGGCGGCGCGGTCGTTCTCACGCTCGCGCTGACCATGAACGAGCTGTTGAGGGAATTCGCGAGATCGCGGCTCTGCTCGATGACCTTTACCGTGCCGCCCGCTCCGTTGTGCACGTTACCGCCTATGGCTACGAGATGACCGCCGACAGAGGCTCCGGGCAAAATCGTCACATCGCTGTTGATCGCCAGAACGTCGTGGCGAATATGACCCTCAAGAATAAGCGGATGATTGCGGACTGTCAGGTTCTCCGTCGTGGTCTCTGCGCCGATCACGACCGCCCCCGCAGGCGGGCGGACTCTGGGCGGAGTGACGTGAGC
>JANXLO010000333.1 GCA_025355115.1 Chthonomonadaceae bacterium | reverse complement strand
GGAGGCGAGGACGGCGCTGGCTGGGGTCCGCAAGGCCTTGGAGAGGAACGCGCCGCTCTCGGCAAAGACCAGATCCCCGTGCCCAGCCTCGTCCACTCCGGCGAGGCCGGTGATGACGGTCTGTGCATCGCCAATAACTTCACCGCCAACCAGGGCGGCGATCTCGGAGAGAGTCCATTGCGTTCGAATAGGGGAATGTGACATCGGTTTCGCTCCCGGCCCTGTCAGACCATCGCTCAGGAAAATCTACGGCGCAGCCACCGCGTTTTGCCGCCACTCGTCGCGGAGCGCTCCAGCGACGAGCTCTGTCCCATCGGTGCGGGACTGCCCCGCCGGAACTAGCAGCCAGCCCTGTTTCCGGCTGATCTGACCTACCGCCTGGACGGTATCGGCGCGGATCGCGGCGATCAGGGCCGCTCTCTGCGTCTGCCACGAAGCCTGCTCCTGCAGGAGCGCGGCACCCGCTTGAGTTCGAGCCTGCCCGATAAGGCGCGAGGCGTCTGGGGCGAGCGGCAAGGGCAGGGGAGTCGCATGCGGATCGGACGCTGGAAGCTCCGTGCCCACCAGGGAGGGAATCGGCTTAACGTCCTGACTGAGCCTGGCGCGAGCCTGCTCAACTTGCCGGTTCACGCTTTCCGCCAGCTCGGCTTTGCGGGTCTGCAAACGGGCAGCGCTTTCCGTTTGCCACTGCTGTTGCCGAGCGGCCAGATCGTCCAAAGCCTGCTTGTGATCGTTTCGCGCCATCACCGTTTTTAGCTGGTCCTTCAGCGCATTTATCCGCTCTGAGACCAGCGCCTCCTGGCGCACCGCATCCTGCACGATTGAGTTGTGAGCATCCTGGCTTAGCCGGGTCGTGTAGGCGTCTATCTGGGAATTGAGGGCCGCCTGTCGAAACCCGAGCGCATTGAGTTGCCCGTTAAGCTTGGCGGCATCGCTCTCGTCTATGCGGCTCAGCTCCGCTTCACGGTCTGCAAGCGCCCGGATATAGCGAGCCTCCACTTGCCGCTGCTCGTCCCGCTCGAGCTGCCGGACAATGTCGATGTTCTTGGCCTGGAGAGCCTGCTCGGTCTGCTCGACGTAGTGTCGGGCGTCCTCCCGCACGCGCTTATCCCGCTCCTGCGCAAGACTGGGAGGGACGGTTATGGGCGGGGTAAAGACGATGGGCAGGGGAACAAGCGGGTATTTGAGGCCGGATATCTGATTCTGAGCGGAGCCGAACCGTGCCTGAGCCGCGTCCAGAGCCTGCACTTGCGGCCATGCCGGATGCAGGGCGAGCAGCGCTTCGATTCGGACATAGCGGCGGCTGGCGACTACTGGCAGCTGTGGCTTGCGGCAGCCCGAAGCCAGCGCCGAGCAGACAATGAGCAGAGCGAGGAGCGGAGCCCGCCGCCCCGCCGCCCCGCCCTTTTTTTTGGGCAACATCACGTTCACCCTGCACCGGCGGCTGCCGACGCTCCTACTTGTTCAGTTCCGTAAGGATCTTTTCTGTAATGTCGTTCTCGGAGTAGAGAAGGACTTCGCTGGAGAACACCAGATTGTAGCCGTCTTTTTTGGCGACTTTGTTCAGGTTTTCGCGCGCATCTTTATCAGTCTTCTCCCGAATCACCAGAAGCCGCTTGTCGATGTCCTCTTTGACGGTGGTCGCCTTGTCCTGCTCGCGCTTTTTGGTATCGGCGTCCATACGGGCGAACTCGCGCAGGCGATCATTTTCGGCCTGGGTCAGTTGGCCTTTGGTCTGGAGAGCCACGGACTCGTCGAACATCCGTTTGCCCTGATCGACCAGCTTCTGCTTCTGAGCCTTTTTGCCTGCATCGAGACCGGCAGGGGTGCCCTCCTGAATGGTTAGATCGCCCAGTAGCTTCTGATCGGCCTCAGACAGCAGGGAGTTCTGGTCCCAGGTGCGGATCATCAGGGAGGTGTCCGACTGAATCTTGTTCAGCTCCTCCGTGGAGGTTTTGTAGTATTTCGTCTCGAGAACGAGGCGAGCGGGGTTGACGACCGCGATCTTCAGGCCGCCGCTGTCGGGCGCGCGCTCCTTCGCCTTTGCGCCGGTAAGCGAAGCCGCAACGCACCCTACCACAAGAACAATCACAACCAGCCTGAGGCTGGGGTTTAAGCTAGTCATCGGAGAATCATCCTTTCACTGTATCACAAGAGACGCTATTATAGCAGAAAGACTCCATGAACGCAATCTTTCAGAACACGTTGCCGATGCTGAAGTGGGTGCGCGCTCCTTCGCTGCCGATGCCGTAGTCGAGGCGAATCGGGCCAAGAGGAGTGCGGACGCGGATGCCGAGACCGACGGCGAACCGGGGCTTGAAGCCGCCCTGCGTGAAGCCCTGGATATTGACTCCCTGGTAGACTCCGCCCCATGCATCGCCCATGTCAGTGAACAGGACGCCTTTGAGGCCGCGCGCGAGCGGCTGCCGCAGCTCGGCGGAGCCCAGCATCAGGTACTTGCCCCAGAAGCGGTCCTCGCGGTAGCCGCGCAACGTCTCCGCTCCGCCGACGAAGTACTGCTCGAAGAAAGGCAGAGTGCCGGTGGATGCGCCGACGAGCAGGCGCAGCGCGAGCGAAGTCCTCTCCTCGTCCGGCTTGTCGCGCCTTCTAGGCTTCTGAAGGTTGAAGAACTGGCGGCCCTCCACGGAGGATTTCGCGAAGCTATGGCTGCCAAAGACGCCGTTCACGACGCCCCCATTGAGAGTGGCGGGCGGCTTGAGGTTGGCCTGGCCGACCATGAAGTTGAATGTCTGATAGCCGCCCTTGACCGGGTCGTTTATCAGGTCGCGGGTATCGTGCAGGACGCTGGTGGCGACGGAGTAGATGGGGCCATCCTGAATGATGCTGGCATTGATGCCCGAAAGATCGAGCGGGTCGGTGCGGACATTCTCGGCGCGCCCGGAGAGGGATAGGCGGAAATTGTTCACCGGGCGGCTGACCGTGAGGGTGCTGCCGACTCGCTGCTCGTTGTAGCGCGTGTCTGCTCCGATGTTGCCGGTCGTATTCGTGACGGCGTTGGTGAGGGAGTTGGCGAATCGGTAGATCGTCTTGTCGTACACCTGCACCGAGAGAGCGGTGTGCCGACGATCCAGGTAAGGCTCCGTGAAGCCAAGCTCTATGCTGCTTTTGCCCGTGACGCTCCCGGTCTCCCAGAGCAGGTTGACCGCCTCGCCTCGCCCCCGAAAGTTGCTGTCCGAGACTTCGGCGCGCCCGATGAGCTGCTGGCGGCTGCTGTAGCCTGCGCCGACCGAGACGCTGCCGGATCGCTTCTCCGGCAGGCTAAAAGTCAGCCTGATCTCGCCGGGGGCGATGATCTCTTCGCCGGGGATGACCTCCTCGAACAGGTCCAGGTTCAACAGGCGAATCCTGTCCTGCTGCCAGATGTCCCGGTTGTAGAAGCCGCCGACTTTCGTCTTCAGCTCACGCAGAACCACGTTCCGCTGTGTCTTGCGGTTCTTGACGAGTCGAATCTCCGCGACGCGGACTACGGTGACGGGAATGGTGAGGACGCCCTTGTCGTCGATTCCCGCGCCTTCGCCCAGCGTGGCCACGTAGCCCTTGCTGTTGTAGAGGCGCATGATGTCCTCGGCGTCGCGCTGAAACTGGATATAGTTGTAGACGCCGCCTTTTTTGGCGTGAACCAGATTCTGAATCTCGTCGATTTTCAGCGGCCCGGCGCCGGTGATGGAGAAATCCTTGATGCCGTCGTTCTCATCAACGCGAATAACGACTTTGCATTTGCCAGTGGGGGGGTTCTCATCCTCGGCCTGAACGCGCACCCACTCCTCCGGTGTGTCGAGGTTGTGCTGCGTTCCGAAGTAGCCGGTCTGAGTGAGGTTGGCTTTGATCTCGCTCAGCACTGCATCGGTGCAGGGGTCGCCGATGCGGTGACGGCTGAGGGCGATGATGGCATCCTTCGAGAACGTCTTGTTCCCGGTGATGATGAACTCTCCAATGGTCTGTGTCCCGGCCTTCTGCGCAATCGCCATTGCGTTCGGGAGCGTCAGCAGACCCAGAGCGGTAAAGGGGAGCGAAGCAAGCACGAGGGCGGGCGCAAAACAGGGCCTCCTGCGTTTACGGATACTCATGAAAAAAATCTCCTCCGAGGCGTGGCACGGCGGGAAAGGTGAAATGGCAGCCTGTCCGCTCGCGAAGCATGTTGGGTGCGGATTGTGCGTGGCGCAGGGATGTGGCATTGAAAGTGCAGGGCGTAAAATTCCTGTTCATAGTACCCTAAAACGTTCAGAGGATCACATTCCGTCCGAAAAGCCCCGGTAGTAGGGCTCGAGCTTTCGGCGCAGCATTCCGCGAGCGCGGGAGAGCCGCGTCTTGACGTTTTCGAGAGTCAGGCCGGTCACTTCCACGATCTCGTTGTAGGAGAGCTCCTGAAACTCGCGCAGCAGGATCACCTCTTTGTAGTCCGGGGGCAGCGACTCGATAGCCGCCAGAATGCGCTGGCGCAGCTCCTTCTCTTCGAGCTTGTGGTGAGGGGACTGGCTGACGTCGGAGATCTCGCGAGTCATGCTGTCTTCGTCGTTGGCATCGCGGGGCTGATCCAGCGATTCGATGCGAAGGCTGCGCTGACGCTCGCGTTGCCTGATGCGATTGATGCAGAGATTGCGGGCGATCTGATAGAGCCAGGTGAACACCTTCGAGTCGCCGCGAAAGGTATCGTAGTGGCGAAACGCGCTGATGAATGTCTCCTGAGTCAGATCGGTAGCTTCCTCATAGTCGCCGATAAACCGATAGATGATGTTGAAAATCTTCTTCTCGTATTTGTCGTAGAGCGCATCGAAGCTTAGATTTCTGTCGGCATCTTCCGGCGGGAGTGCATTCATGACCCGGTCTCTGTCCTGGACTGGCGCGGAGCGGCTGTGGTCATGCCGTTCTCCCGCGGCGGCTGCCTGCGGTGGATGTGCCGGTTCGGTCTCCCGTCTCGACGCTCCCCCCGCCAGCAGTCCCGAGTAGATTCCGGCGGCTTCGGCCTGAATAGACGACATTCCTGATCTCCCTGGACGTCCGCCCAACCCGCAGCTCCCAGCACTTCTGTGTGCCGCGGAAAGCTTCGCAGGCCCGGCTCGTTCTGCTGGTAATAGGACGCACGCCCAAAGAAATTGTTACATCGTCGGCAATCTGGAAAGGAAAAAAGAGGACAAGGCGAACGAGCCCTGCCCTGCGACTTCCTCCTATGCTCATTCGCCTCAGAACCGCCAAACTCCTTCCAGAAGATAACGCTGGGTATGCTGCTCATCCAGATCGTAGGAGAACTGATAGCGCTGGCGAAAGCGAAAACTAAGCTTGAGATCGTATCGCTCCTGGACGCTTGCCAGGCTGCGGAAATAGCTGACGTAGAGCGGCCCAAAGAGGTGACGACTGACCGACAGCGTAAGCCGCTGGACGGGATCGTAATTTACGACGAACTCCTCGAAGCCGAGCCCTGCCGCAACGCGGTCGAACGCGCCGGGCAAATAGGAACTGGTCAGAACATTGGTCAGTGCCGAAGCGACGGCCTGCCCGGGGTTCTGCCCGAACTGGTTCAGGTTATCCACGCCGATTAGCGCTCCGGCCAGCCGCTGTGTCAGCGCGCTTTGACCGATCGCGAGGTCGTCCGGATCAGTGGTGAAGTCGAGCTTCAGGGCGGAGCGCGTCGCGAACTGGCTGCCGGAGCTGCCCGCGAGCGGGCCTGAGACGTTAACGGTAACCTTATAGTGCTTGCGAACGCCGCCGAGTGAGGTGGCGTTTAGGGAGGTCTGCGCCTTGAGCGAGTCCACATTCAAGCTGAACGTAGGCTGCCCCGCGTCGAATACAGGATAGTTCAGAGTGAGCACTCCAGGCGGCACAATTTTAAATCGGGCCGTCGGCAGGGTCAACGTTCCTTCTGCGAGCGTGAGCCGGCCCGTCACAGCCAGAGTATTGGCGGCCGCTTGAGTGACAGTCTCGGGAGGAGCTTTACCCGGCGTAGTGG
>JANXLO010000620.1 GCA_025355115.1 Chthonomonadaceae bacterium | reverse complement strand
CTTTTTTGCGATGCCGACCTCGCCACCCCAATTGAGGAAGTCGAAAAGCTGCTCGCGATGCTTGACCAGGGCTACGACATCGCCATTGGCTCCAGGGACGTTGAGGGATCAAAGCTACTGAAACGCCAATCCGTCATACGTGAATATGGAGGCCGCATTTTTAATAAGCTAGTTCAGGCGATCGCGGTGCCTGGCATTCACGACACTCAGTGCGGCTTCAAGCTCTTCACGCAGAGCGCGGCGCAGGACATTTTTCGTCGCTGTCAGGTAGATCACTTCGCGTTCGATGTGGAAGTTCTCTACCTTGCGCTGCGGCTCGGTCTGCGTATTGCAGAAGTTCCCGTCTGTTGGGCGCATCAGGAGGGCTCCAAAGTCCGCTTCCTGCGCGATGCCGTGCGCATGTTCAAAACTCTGTTTCGCATTCGTATGACTAATTATGACGCTCCCGCCGCCTCAGCCGAACTCCGCCTCAGATGAATGATCCCGAATATGAACGCATGTACCGTCTGGAGGACACCTACTGGTGGTTCGTCGGAAGACACCGTCTTGTTGAAGCTCTCCTCTCCTCATGCTATGGCCTTCCCTCCGAACAGTGTGCTTCGGAACCCCTGACCATACTCGACATCGGATGCGGCACCGGCGCCATGTCCATCAGACTCACACGATGGGGCAGGGTAGTCTCCGCCGATTTTTCGCCGCTGGCATTGCATTACTCAAGGCGGCGCGGGCTGAGTCATCTGGTTGGAGCGGATGCCATGAATCTGCCCTTCGCCGCTGACCGCTTCGACGCTGTAGTTACGATGGACGTGCTGGAGCACCTCCCGGACGATTGCGCCGCCATGCGTGAGTTCCACCGTATACTAAAGCCAGGCGGGCGGGTCTTCGCGACGGTTCCTGCCTATCCCCACCTCTGGAGCGAGCACGATGTTGCCTTGATGCATCACCGCCGCTATCGGCGAGTCGAGATGCGCGAGCGGTTCGAGGCTGCTGGCTTTTGCCTGGAGAAGCTATCACACACCATGACGGCACTCTATCCGGTAGTTGCGTTGCAGCGACGACTCAATGCCCGCAAGCCGCCCCACGAGCCTCCAGAGGCCGCCATGCCGACAGTTCCTGCTCCCATTAACGCAGCCCTAACGGGGCTGCTAAGAGCCGAAAATGCTCTGGCGCGACGCTTTAATTTCCCCGTCGGCGTGACGATCCTCTGCGTCGCGCGAAAAATTTGACCGGCTCTGCACTGATATGAACGAACCAGCAACGATCCTCTCCAGAGGAGAAGTGCAGACTTCACTCGCGCTCGATACGGCGAATCGAGTGGCCCTGGAGATACTTTCGAGTCTCACCGGGATGGAGGCGCTGCATCACATCGCCGACGCTGCCCGCACTCTCGCGAAGGCCAGGTACGCTGCGCTGGGAGTTGCGCGAACGGACGGCCCTGGCCTTCTAGAGTTCGTGACAGTGGGCTTGACGCCGGAAGAGGAGAAGCGAATCGGCCCGCGCCCCAAGGGGGCAGGTGTGCTCGGTCTTCTGTTGGAGCGCACAGAACCGCTTCGTGTGGATACTCTGGGAGATCATTTGCAGTCCGTCGGCTTCCCTCCCAATCATCCACCGATGAGCTCCTTCCTTGGAGTTCCAATCCGACGGGGCGACGAGGTGATGGGCAGTCTCTACCTGACTGAAAAGGAGGGGGGAGGCGCTTTCACCGCAGAGGATGAAGCGGCGGTGCAGACCCTCGGAGCCTATGCCGCTGTAGCGATCCACAATCTTCGGCTGATCATTCGGCAGAGGGCTCTGGTTCGAGGACTCATCTTCGCGCAAGAGGAGGAGCGGAGAAGCATCGCCTTTGACCTCCACGACGGCCTCACGCAGTTCATAATGGCCTCTCAGGCGCACATGGAGGCGTTTCGACGTGCGACAGCAGATGGAAAACTCGAACGTGCTGAGCGTGAACTAGAGCAGGGTCTAAGTTATCTCAAGGAGGCGGTGGGAGAGTCACGGCGATTGGTCAGCGGACTGCGCACCTTGGCTCTCGACGATCTCGGGCTAGCTGGCGCACTCGAGCAGCTGCTCGCAGAGGAAAAGGAGCGGAGCGGATGGGCAGTCGCCGCATACGTGCAGAGTGTCACCGGCAAACGCTATTCTCGCGATCTGGAGACGACTGTCTATCGAGTCGCGCAGGAGGCTTTGACTAACGCCCGAAAGCATGCGAAGGCAACGCATCTCGTCATCGCTCTTCATGAGGAAATCGACTCCCCGCACTCATCCTTTCGGCTGCGATTGGAGATCGAGGACAACGGCGTTGGCTTCGCGCCTGAGAAGGCCTCGCGTATGGAAGGGCATGTGGGGCTTCATAGCATGGAAGAAAGAACCCGTCTGCTGAACGGCGTCTTTTCGATTCGGAGCAGAACTGGCGGAGGAGCGACGATCTGCGCACTTTTCCCCATCCCGCTGCCGGAAAAACTTTCCCAGGAGAGCGCGACTACATGACCATCGAATCAGCTCCTCTATTCGGAGACGTGACCGTACTGCTAGTGGACGATCATGCTATCTGGCGTGGTGGCGTCAGGAGCATGCTGGAGGACACCGAATTCCAGGTAGTGGGGGAAGCTGCGTCCGGCCGGGAGGCGGTAGAAGTGGCCAGGCGTACGCAGCCGAATCTGGTTCTGCTAGATATCCGAATGGCAGGAGGCGATGGTCTGGACACGCTCGTGGCGTTGAAACGTGAGTTCCCCCGTACGGCCGTCGTCATGCTTACCACATACGACAATCCTACCTATATGGCTCGGGCAGTAGTCGGAGGCGCAGCCGGCTACCTGCTGAAGGGAATAGAGCTCGACGATTTGCTCGCTGCTCTGCGTGCGGTAGCGCAGGGCGAGACGCTGCTCACGGTTGAGGAGTTGGCTCGATCTCTGCGTGGGATAAGTCCGGAGGCGGGAGGAGCAGAAGACTTGATCGAACCGCTCACCGACCGGGAAGTAGAGGTGCTTCAAATTTTGTCGACTGGTCTCACAAACCGTGAGATAGGAAGCGTCCTCTTCATAGCAGAGAGCACCGCTCGTACGCATGTGCAGCATATCATAGGAAAACTGGGCGTCTCGGATCGGGTTCAGGCGGCTGTTTGGGCTGCCCGACACGCCCTTCTGCCTTGCTGATCGCAACTCACGCCCCGTTTCATTCATCGCGCATTAACTCTCCACTCTGGAGAGTTTTTTTATGTTTGGGGGGCCACAATACGTAGATTTGTGGACGCGCTTGAGCCTCAAGCGACGATATAATACAGTTACACAAGACACCGTAAGGAGTTCCACTTCAATGACAGCCACATTCAAAAAAATACTGCTCTGTTCCGATGGATCTGAGGATTCACTCAAGGCTGCACAGGCGGCTGGGGAGATCGCCCGTATGTTCGATTCTCAGATCGTCGTGCTGCACGTTTTCAATCCAGCGGTGCTCTCCTCCCCGAACATCGATGGGCCAGGCGGGCCCTTTCTGTCGGCGGTAAATTTCGACGATTTCGCGGACGAGATTCATCTGGCCGTGGAGAAATCGACGGGCGAGGTGCTGGAAAAAGCGGGAGTTCCATTCACCTTTCGCCGCGAGCTCGGACATCCGGTGGACCGCATCACGGCTCTCTCGAAGGATGAAAAGGCCGATTTGGTAGTGATCGGGAGCAGGGGGCTCAGCGAATGGCGCTCGTTCCTGCTGGGTAGCGTGTCGAGCGGCGTCCTGCATCATGTGCTCTGCCCCGTGCTCGTCGTACGATGAACCATTCAAAGCGTCCAGCGTAACAGAAATGTGAGAAAAAGAGATGATCGACCACGTTGCCCTGTTTCATGTGATCTTCACCGTCCTCATCAATGCACCCTTGGCCATCATGGGAATAGGGACTCTGGTGCTCATTTCGCTGGCCTGCCGCAATGCCCACGAGGCGTAGGCTGAAAATCACTGCACTTCCTTCCAATCGTTGAACAGATCCGAAAAGAGAGATTTATGACCACTACTACCGCTCTCGCGGAGAGCCTTGATACGCCGCTTGAATTGAAGGAGCTGCATGCGCTCGATGCCTACTGGAGGGCTGCGAACTATCTGGGCGCGGCACAGGTTTATCTTCGCAATAACTGTCTGCTAGAGGAGCCGTTGCGGCCGGAGCATATCAAGAATCGGCTGCTCGGGCATTGGGGTACCGTGCCGGGAATCAACTTCTGCTACACCCACATCAATCGCCTTATCCGCCTCCACGATTTGAGCATGATGCTGGTGACCGGGCCGGGACATGGAGCGCCAGCGAATCTCGCCAACCTCTTCCTGGAGGGGACACTATCCGAGTTTTACCCCGAGCTTGTCCATACGAAAGCCGGAGTCACAAAACTAATCGAGATGTTCTCAGTTCCAGGTGGCAACCCGAGTCACCTCCATCCCGGCACGCCCGGCTGCATCCATGAGGGGGGTGAACTTGGATATGCTCTGGCGACTGCGTTTGGCTCAGTCTTTGACAATCCTGATCTTATCACGGCTTGTATAGTCGGGGATGGGGAGGCCGAGACCGGCCCGACTGCGACTGCCTGGCACAGTACTAAATTTCTGAATCCCGTACGGGATGGTGCGGTGCTCCCGATCCTGCACATCAACGGCTACAAAATCTCGAGCACCACCCTGTTCGGAGCGATGTCGGATCGCGAACTACTGGATCTTTTTACCGGCTACGGGTACGCCGTTCATATTGTGAGCGCGGAGGGCGAGACGCCGCAGGAGCGTGCGGAATCACACTTTCGAATGGCGTCCGCGATGGAGACGGCCTACCAGAGCATTCGTCGCATTCAGCACGAGGCACGTCACGGCCAGCGTGAGGAACGCCCGAAGTGGCCGGTCGTCCTGCTGCGCTCTCCGAAGGGCTGGACTGGCCCTCAAACGGTGGACGGCAAGCAGATGGAGGGCTCATTCCGCTCACATCAAGTTCCCGCTATCGACTGCAAGTCAAATCCAGCACACCTGGAGATCGTTGAGAAATGGTTCAGGTCGTACGATCTGCCCGCCCTTTTTACCGACGGAGTGCCAAATTCGGAACTCCTCGCTACCTGTCCAATAGGTGATAAGCGGATGGGAATGAGCTCTCATGCTTACGGAGGCGCAGTCAGAAAAGACCTTGCTCTTCCTGATTTTCGACAGTTCGCCGTCGCTGCAACTACACCGGGCTCTGTGTCACTAGGCGACACAGGGGAGTTGGGTAAGTATCTTCGTGAGGTGATTCTGGAGAACGAGGCAAGCGGGAATTTTCGCATATTCTGTCCGGATGAGATGACTTCCAACAGACTCGGCGCGGTGTTTCAAGCGACGCACCGTCAATTCGCGTGGCCGACTAACACTCAGGACGACTTCATGAGCCCTGAGGGACGTGTTATCGAGGTGCTCTCCGAGCACAACTGCCAGGGGTGGCTGCAGGGCTATTTGCTCACGGGACGGCACGGCCTGTTCCCCTGCTATGAGGCGTTCGCGCCTATCGTGGACAGCATGATGAACCAGTTCGGGAAGTTTCTCAAGGTGAGCGATGAGATCCCCTGGCGCAAGCCGGTCTCGTCCTTGAACTACCTGCTCACCTCTGAGGGCTGGCGTCAGGACCACAACG
>JANXLO010000257.1 GCA_025355115.1 Chthonomonadaceae bacterium | reverse complement strand
CATTGCGGAAATAGGCCTGAACATTGGTGCGCCCGAACTTCATCGCGTAGAGGTTATTATTCACGAAGGGGACGACGATGGTCTCGCCGCTCTGCGCGAATATCTGGTAGCCTCCCTGGTCGAAGGTCGCGCGGGAGATCGGCACTTCCTGATTGGGCGGCACATCCTGCCACTGATAAACAGCTCCGTTGGACGCATTCCCTGCGTTGCCCATACTGCCGCCGTTGCCCATGTTGCCGACCGGCGGAGCCTGGTAGCCGCCCTGCTGAGGAGTCGCGTAGCCCTGGCCCTGCCCCACGGGCGGGGCCATCATTACGGGGCGAGGCTGGGAACAGCCGTACAGGAGCGATGTGCTCAGCGCCGAAACGGCGGCCAGAGAAAAGAGTCGTCTCATTCTCGATTCCTTTCGATGCAGAAGAATCTCTTCCGCTCAGTTGAAGCGGGAGTCTGCCTCCCGTTGGTGCAAGTTCGTGAGCACGCTTACTCTACTTCCAAGACGCAGGAAAGACGGGCTGTCTACCGGCCGACATCTAAACTTTTTTGCGACGGGACGCAAGCAACGCCGCGTCAGGCTGTCATGGGCGGTGAGCCGAAAGCGTTTGCCCCCTGCTGGGCAGCGCGCCAGGAGAAGGCGTTCTGGCCGTAGAGCGCTTCTGGCAGGGGCGTCAGATTTCCTAGCTCCGCGAGGCCCGCCGCAGCAGTCTCGCCGCTCAGCACGATATCGTCCGGCTCGGCTCTCTGCTGGAGAAATATTGCACGGTCAATGGCAGGCGAGTTGCTGCCGTTGGCTCCCGCCGCGGTGTTCAAATAGCTCTCCACGGCACTCACCCCGCAGCGCAGGCGAAACGGCAGGGGGAGGCGATTCAGGGAGACGTTGAAGCCATGGACTCCCTCCTGCATCCGTCGAGCCGCGCGAAGCGCGGAGTTCTCAGACGGAAACAGAAACAGCCGTGCATCTCCTCCTATATTCTGCAGCATTCCCCCGCATCCCTGCGCGACTTCGTCCGCCCAACGTTGGTACTGCCCAAAAACGTGGTCAACGGTCACCGTAGGCCCGCTCGAACGCAGTTCGAAGGGTCGGCAGACCTCCACGCTCAGGAAGGCATGGCGGATCGCTACGGGCGCGGCCTGCTGCTTGAGCGAGTTCAGCAGGCTCTGCATCTCCTCTGTGGAGACGACAGGCTGCTCGCCGTCCCGAGCACGGAGCGGAAAATAGGCTGTCCGAAGGCCAGCTCCGAGAGAGCCGAAATAGGTCGCGGCGGGGATGCCGAACAGATTGTAGAGGAAAATAGCACCCATCATCATGCCGCCGTCGATCTGGCCGGGGAAGAGATGCTGATAGTACAGGTACGGAAAAGTGGGCGAGATCGAGAGAATCAGCAGGGCTGCTGCCAGCGTGGAGAGCTTCTTGCGGCCTGTCAGAAACCCCATCAGCGCGGAGAGAGGGGCGGGCGTCAGGAGAGTGAACAGCGTCATGAAGCCGGGGCTGGAGTGCCACATATAGGCGAGCGGCCCCCACGCGAGCGGAAGCGCGAGCGCACCGAGAGCCGCAATGAACTCGCCGCTGCGAGCAGGCTGCTCCGAACTCAACTGGAGATTCTGCTCCTGCTCGCTCTGTAGCTCGCTCTCCCGCTCGGCCTGATGCTGTGCCTCCAGATGAGAGATGGCCTTCTGAATGAACGCAGGCTGAAGCCCGACTTCGAGCCCGATGGCCTCCATCTCATCCGTCGTAAGGGTGTCCTGATGCTCGCGCTGAAGGCGAGCTGCCAGGGCGGTCACTTTGCGTATCGTCTCAGGATCGAAGCGACGCTCCGATTCCGGCTGCTCCTGATAGGTCATCGGCATGGCTGTACATCCCCTCACTGAAATTCTCGAGATCACTTCGCGCCAGGGCAAAGTGACGACAGATGGCTCGCACGACGCCGCTCCTTTGACGTGGACGAGGGCCTGGAAACTGAAGGCTGCCTGTTCTCATTCTATACGGGCAACGCCTCTCCCGCGTTTGCCAGATTTCGCGCCACTCTAGCTGATTCCTGCCCGAGGAGTTCGCTTCCATTGCTTAGCCTAAAATCCGGCGAGCGACCGCCCTCCTCGATGGGGTATTCTTCATTCAGCAAGTTTACCGCCCGTGTGCTTTCGAAGGGGTTGAGTGAGTCAACAATGAAGAGAACGAGAGCGCTCAGGCTGGCTTTGATTTCCCTATTGATGGTTGGCGCGTCGTGGAGGATCTTCAGGAGAATTGGAGCGAATAGCCTGCCTGCCGGGAGCATAAAGGTGGGGTCCGTGGCGCAGTAGGACGGGGACGACAGACTTTCTACCCCGTTCCCATCCTCCAAGCAGTATTTCTGGACCGGCGGCGCTGCTCTATTGCATTTGGAGCAGAACCCAGATGGATCGAAATCGGTCGTTCGCAGCCACCTCTCCGCGTCAGGTATCCTGGCAACGGAGAGTTCGCGTCCTATGCAGGTGCCTCCGCACTCGATGTTCCTCGGCCCGACTCCTAATGGAGAATGGCTGCTATTCGGCACCTTCACGCCCGCGCACCCCCACGATTTGGAGCTGCATCTTCGCGATCGATTTGGCAGACAGGATCGCCTGCTCCCCGCTTTGTGGATGGATAATGCCGCCTGGATGCCGGATGGGAACCGGTGGATCATCACCCGTACGGAGGGCAACTATCTGAGCAGCCTGCACGGCAGCCCATTTCGCAAGCTGAACCCGGCCAGTTCTCAGTCTCTGGTACCCTTCGTTCTCGGAGTGAACGCGCAATCACGCGCGGTTTCAACTTACGGAAATGAGTACTATAAGTCTGGCGTGCCCTCCACCTCTCCCCGCTTTAAAGTGCCCGCCGTCAACTTCCCTGATTTTTTGCTCGAGGAGTATGATGTGGAGGAGCCTTCGCGCAGCCCCCGAAAGTGGCGCGTCAAAGTGCCCGCATTTTGCACGGAAGGCAGGATAGCACTTTCGCCGCATGCGGAGCGGATACTCTGGATCACGGAGCGGCCTAGGACGGGCATACTTCTCTGGCTTGACCGTCTACAGTTCGTCGTGCCCGGGCAGGGCTTTGCAAGCCAGGCCGTCTACGTCAGCAATCTGGACGGCAGCGAAATGAGAGAGCTGTATTGCGCTCCTGATGAAGCAAAAAAGTGGGGGAATATGACAGTGACCGACGGTGCCCTCAAGGACATAAAGTGGCTTCCGGACGGCAGGCGTATAAGTTTCGTGCATGGGGACAATCTCTATATTGTGCCAACAGAGTGAATGTGATCAAACAGCCGGCAGAACCGGCCGTTCTGAGTTGGTTGAAATGCTGGTGACGCATTCGCTGTTCAGCAGTAAGTAGTGTGCTTTCGGCGGACAAAGCGGTACAATAGTGGTCAGTTGGGGCGGCAGGGAGAGCGGACAGGGCATGGCGGTTTTCATCATAGCAGGACTGACCTTGAAGGAGGCAGTCCGGAGGCGTACCTTCCTCGGTGCCGTCCTAATCGGGTTGCTTGTGCTGGGCCTCTCACTGCTGCTTCAGGTTATTAAAGCCAGAATGCAGGCATCGGTAGGTGACGGCAGTCGTGACGCGGGCTGGTACGCAGTCAATTATCCTCTCGCCCGCTCTGTCATCATGTCGCTCTGTCTGTTCACTATCAGGGTGCTCGGGTCGATCTTCGCGATCCTGCTGGCTGGCGGGTCCATTTCGGGTGAGATCGAGCGGGGCCTGCTGGCGGTGATCCTGCCAAAGCCTGTTCGGCGCGGTGAGATACTGCTCGGCAAGTGGATCGGCTTGAATCTGATTCTTTTCGTGAGCGTGCTGGCGTGGGGCTTGACAGTATGGGTGTCGTTGACCTGGCAGACGCGCGCCGACTTATCGGCGCTGGTGCTGGTCAGCTTCTATTTGACGCTCTTCCCCCTCGTCATCTGCACATTGACTCTCACTCTTTCGACCGTGGCGCAACGGCTGCTCGGAACCTCCGTCGCACTGGTCATCAGCGCGTTCTCCTGGTTCGACGGGATTCTCAACTCGCTGGGCACGAACTTCGATGCGGGCATTCTGCATGGGCTCGCCAATTTCGCCTCTGTGCTGATGCCGCAGGGATGCATCGCCTGGTGGATCAAGGATGCGACCGAGCAGATAAACTATGTCAGCAATCGTGCGGATTTTCGGATGGGGGATTCGCCGCAGTTCGTCCGAGAGTGGGGGCTATCGCACCTTCATCTCCCACATTTGGACTCCCTCTACCTTGCGGTCTACATCGTTGTGGTTTTTTGCATCGGAGTGGCTCTGTTCGAGCGCCGCGACGTCTAATCCCTACAGAAAAGAGCTTCTGTTTTGCCCGTCACCGACTTTAATCCCGATTCGCCCGAGGCGGAAGCGGGCCTTAAAACGGAACAGCCTTTACGCTCTCTGCGTGATCGACTGCCTGCCCCGATGCGCGGCCCGGCTGGCTGGCTCCGCAGTCAGCTGGGGAGGGTCATTCCTGATGCGGTCTGGGCCAACTGGTGCTGGGATACTCTAGCGGGCATCAGCGCGGGCATCTATCAGGGCGCAGTGTGGACGTTCGCGCTTCAACTGGCTCGCGGCTCGCTTCATGCGAGCAAGTTTCAGATGGCCGTCGCGACGGCGGCTCCTGCCGTCGGGTACCTGTTCGCCACCCTCTGGGCGCGCCAGATGGAGGGCCGCTCCAAGCTGCCGTTCGTGACGATCACCTGGTTCATATCGCGCGGCCTTTTCCTGCTCACGCCCTTCATCGTTCGGGGAGGCATGGGCAGAGAGATGTTCGTCAGCTTGATCGTGACGGCTCCTATCCTCTTCTCGGTGTCGACTCCTGCCTATACCGCCATCATGAAGGACATCTACCCCGACAACCTGCGAGGCAGGCTCATGAGTCTGGTGCGGGTCGGGGCTGCCGCCTCCATGCTGATCACGGCGCGCATCATGGGGCACTTGCAGGA
>JANXLO010000248.1 GCA_025355115.1 Chthonomonadaceae bacterium | reverse complement strand
CCCTCGTATCGGAATTTGTCCGCAAACTGCGTGTTCCGAATCCCTGATGGAGGAGGCTGAGAGTGGTTACGCAAGACACAGCCCTGCTCGTTCGACAAAGTGCTCCGGAAGGCATTCGCCCCCTGGCCTGCGACCCCTTGCAGGCCGCTGAGACGATCCTTCGCCGCTTTGGCGCTCGAGCAGTATCAATATTATCGCAGCCGCGAACGCTCGAGGATGGCCGAGTTCTGCCGCCTCGGATGAGCGCGAACGATGCCTACGTTGCTCTGGAAGACGCCTGCTGCAAAATGGCTCGCGTGGGAGTACGCAAGTTTGAGAGCGATCTGTTGCTTCAGAAGGGCAGTTTCGCTGAGGCGCTGGACACGATCTTTCCGGACGCGACCGCTTATCTGTCGCGCTGCATCCGGTCCGTCATTAGTGACACCGAGCGCGTAGTGCGCCGAGACGTCCCGACGGTCTCAATGGATCAGCCTCTGGCAGGCGGCGATGGCGGCACTACTCTCACCCTTTCCGACACCTTTGCCACCAAAGAGACTTCGGATCAGCCTGAAGCGTCACTCCTCGATCGCGACGAGCGGCAAAGTTTCCGCGCCGCGCTTGCGCAGGGACTTTCATCCATTCCGAAAAACTATTTGGCCGCGCTTCAGCGTGACATCGCCCGCGAACGTGACCGTCAGGCGGGAGTGAAGATCACTCCTGAAAGCGCGAATGAGCGCCAGACGATATGCCGCGCTCGTGCTGCCCTTGCGGAAATCCTACGCCGCGAATGTGGAACAGACAATCCCTATGTGCGTCTTTTGGCGCAGCAGAGGAGCAGCCGCGTGCGGCAGAAGACGACGCCATCGCCCACTTGGAGTGCAGAGCGCCAGAACGAACTGTTCCGGAAGCTTCTCAACACCTCCTGGACGGAGCGGGCTCAGAGTGCAGCGCATCCGGAAGGGCATCTCGAAGAAGCAGTAATCAACGAGGTGAGCACCGGCGCCAACGCCGCGCCGCCCTCCCCGGAGATGCGGCAAGCGATGCGGGTCATGGACACCTACACCCTCGACAGCCGCCCGCATTCTGAGATACTCGAAGCACAAAACTTCTATCAGAAGGCGATTTTGGAGCGACGTGCGGGTAAAATAGAAGAGGCTCTTAAGTCTTACCGAGCGGCTTTCGAAGCGGATCCCACCTTCTACGCGGCCTATAACGAGGTTGGCGTGATGCTAAGCCGAACAGGCAACCTGCGGGACGCGCTGAAGGTCTATATGGCCATCGTGGAAGCTCCTCGGGCTGGCGATCACAAGTACATTGCCGCGACTAACGCCGCAGACATCTACCTCACCTGGTTCGATGCCGGACGCAACAAAGAGCGCAATATCGAGCGAGCGAGTTTCTATGCGCGTCTCTCGATGGAGCAGCCTGCGCCAATGAGGGCCTGCAACCTGTTGCTCGCCTATATCAAAGATCGGTACTATGCAGAGGCCCAGAAGCTGATGGACACGGTGCTTCATGCTGATCAGCCAAACTGTCCTGCGGAAAAATTTCTGCAGACGCTGTTTCAAATTCGCGATGCGGATCTGGTATCATGGTGGAGCTGGCTCGACGGCGAACTCGGCAAGGACAACAACTGACATGAAAACAACATTCAAAAATATCGTTCGGTTCGCAGTCGGAATAGCAGTTATCGCAGCTCTTACATCGTTCCGGCCTCTCCCCTCGCCTTCGAATCGCACGGAGATAACGCTCAGCGGCGTTCCTCAAATGCTGATCGCAGACGGTCAGGAGACGCATGGCGACAAGGGCAACCCGCCCAAGGGCAAGGGTTAACCACGCACCGTTCCTGAACTTTTGTCAGGTGCATGAATGGGTCAAGAGTCTGTCGGCGCGTAGCCAGGATTGGTTTCGCGCCGACAGACTCTTTTTTAGAGTTCAGATATTGGCGAACTGCTTTGTCATGACCTCAAATCGCCGTGTGACGGTGAAGCCTGCTGGGGAGTACAAGCGATCCGCCGTCTCGTCGTTTGTCCACATGAACCATGCTCTAGTATGGCCCCGTGCTTTCATTCTTGCTAGAGACTGATACAACAGTACTGCCCCTACTCCCCTGCCCCGCTCAGCCGCCGCCACACCAACCGGCCCAAACCGCTCGGCCTCGCTCTGTGCGAAGCCCACTAGAATACCGCGATCGAATGCCAGCAGAAGCTCTTTCGGGGGCCTTCGCCCTGCGACCATGTCAAGCATGGTCTCGCGCAGATACCGTTGCCAGTCGCCGGGGAATTCACGTGTCATAAAATCGGTGAGAGGGAGGATCGAGGAGGTCTCAAACGGAAGGATTTCCAGACCCGCCGAGTGTAGTCTTGCCATGCGGCTCGAAACACTGGGCGGAATCGTCCAGTTTTCCGCAAGTAGTGCCTCCATAGCGAGCGGTCGGACTGCTGTTCGATAGCCGCGCTGGGACAGAAAACTCAGCGCAGCGGGGTTGACGGCAGCGTCTACACCAGGCGTCCAGTAGTTCGGCGCATAGGGAGATATCCAGACGGAGGAGCATCCGTGCGCCAGTAGCCACTCCTCCGCCATATCGAAAAGAGCAGTCCCGATGCCCTGACGCTGCATTGAGGATTCCACGGCGAAAAGCGTTATCCATCCCCTCTCTAAGTCAGGGACGCCGTCCTCCAGAGGGCGTTTACGCTTGATCGATAGCGCAAAACCGATTGCAGCGCCTTTTTCGTCAGTCGCTAGGTAGGCGCCTGAAGGATCGAAGTTAGTATCAAGCAACACTTTCCGTGCGAAGTCAGCCTCCGATAACCTCTCGACAGGAAGCTCTTTTTGCAGGAGCTTCAGGACGGAGTCAAGGTTGTCGGAGGTAAAGGTTGCAATTCGCACGTTGCTGTCAGTCGCCTCCGCCGCTGGTCGTATGGGAGTTGAGGTTCGTACCGATGGCGAATTCAGCGGTATTGAAGAAAGTCTCCTTGTCCCGTATGACAGCCTGGGCCGGAAGGTTCTCCGACACCGTTGTCAGCCCGGCGATGCGCTTCACTGCCGTGCCCATTGCCAGGAACTCAATGATGCCTGAGCCAAGCGAGTAGACGTAAGTCTTGATACCGACCACATCGTCTGCACCACATGCCTGCGCGTCTGCGGCGATTTTGGCAATCGCATTTTCACGAGCTGAGTAGATAAGCGTTGTCAGCTCGCTGATTTCGCCGCGCGCAAAACTTTTGAGGGCTGCCGAAATTCCTCCGACGATCCCGACGGAGTAGACGGAAACCCCGAGCAGCAACTTTAGCGGCATAAAGCCCATATTGACGAGGTTCCACATCTCCTCGTTGGTCAAATCGCTGGTGATGGGCGCCTGGACGTGCTGGGCAGGCAACGCGGGATGGAAGGAGGCAGTCCCGATCATCACCATCTCCTGAATTCCCTGGAATGGAATAATCGAGGTCTCAATGCCGACGACCGCATTGGCGCCCACGCTTCGAGCCTCCTCTGTTATCCGCTGAAGGGCGAGATGGCGAGTCTGGTTGAATATCTGCGAAAACTGCTCGATCTCTCCTCTTTGCATGCTTTTGAACATGCCGCCAAGGCCGCCCCCGATACCAATAGAGTAAGCGACATTCCCGAAGACGAATTTGATGGGCCGGAACCCGGCATCCATCTGACAGTAGAGCTCCTGCCCATCCGCCGACGAAGAGAAGGAGAGCCGTTCGGATTGTGCTCCCTCCTGGTGCACACAAGAGCCGATGGAGAGGAATTCGACGTTCCCTGCCTGCTTGATGAGTTCGTTGCTGACGCCCGTGATGCCGACGCCCCCGTGCCGTGTGGCCTCTTCGACCATGCGAGTATAGGAGTTGAGGCGGCCTTGATGCACCATATCGGTGACTTGAGTTACTTCGCCTCCCGTCAGGGTGCTGAGGCCAGCGCCAAGGCTGCCCATGAACCCCATGGAGTAGACGCTGTTGCCGATCACGATATTTCCCGGCGACAGCCCCTTTTTGTGAAGGCAGAAAATTTCGTTCCCTGAGAGCCCCGTCATCACAGCCATTGTCATCTCCTTTTTGCATCGATAGGAACAGGGTACTAGCCCCCGCCTCAGTCATTTCAAACGTTCGCATCGCTGCATTCAGAAGTTAAATCAGAAGTTAGCGAAGTCAGTCTATAGGAAAGTTCACCATTCCATTTGGCATTTGAATCAGCTTGCCCGTATCGAGGAGCCGGTTCAACGCATAGCCGATAGTCTGGCTCGTCTGCTCGCGTGTGGCCTGGAAACCTAACGTCCGCGAAGCAGCAAGGATGAGGTCTTCTCTCTGGGTTGCGTACTGCTCGCGTATGACCTGCCGTATTGCCTCTTCTATCTCCTCATCGCAGATTGTTTCTATCCGTGCGGGCGGATCTCCGTCACGATATCGCGCGGTCACCTCCCTGGCGGGATATGTCCATAGGAATTCTCCCTCCTGGCGTATCGTTCCTTTATTGACTGCATATTGGATGCTGGTCTCGATGGCGTTGCGCATTCGGTCGGCAGCGCGCTTCTTGCCCCACAGCACTCGTAGCCGACGTATCATCTCCTCGATGTGAACCGGACTCTCCACCGCCACGATCTCTGTGATCGCTCCAGCCAGCTCCTCTACACGGGTCTGATGAACTTCCAGATCAGTGCCGATGGTAAGAGAAGTGCAGATTTGATAGGGGATGACAGCGCTGTCGAAGGGCAATCCAACGGACACGGACATACTCACTGGCTCAGCTATCTCTTCCACCAAGTGCGCAAGCGGCCGAACTGGTGGGGTCTGCAATGGCTGATTTGGATCATGGAGTGCAGTCACTTGCTTGCATTTCTCGATCGCCTCCAGGAGTAGACGCTCTGTTTCGGAGCGGTCTCGGTACCAGTCGGTCGACCATACCCGCTGTATGCGCCAGCCCATACCTTTTAATATCTGTTGCCTGAGCCTGTCTCGATCCCTGGCAACATGAGAGGAATGGTATGACATGCCATCACATTCGATCCCTAGCAGGTATCTGCCAGGGGCCAGCGGGTCCACTATCGCGAGATCCAGCCGAAATCCTGCACACCCCACCTGTCTCTTCACGACATGACCGTGACTGGTGAGAAATTCGTCGATCGCATTCTCGAAAGGCAAGTCTGCTTGAAGCTGGGCAGCATCAGTCTCCGGTAACACGCGTGATTCTGCATAGGCCAGAAAGACCTTTAGCATGCTCAATCCTCGCGACGTCGTAGTCTCAAAGGGGAGATCTGCGGCTCGAAAGTTCGAGAATACGACGCATTGCTCGCGGGCTCTCGTAATGAGAACATTGAGTCTGCGCCAGCCTCCCTCTTGATTGAGAGGGCCGAAATTCATCAGCAGCTTCCTGTTGACGTCGAAGCCGAACCCAACGCTGATGAAGATGACGTCTCGCTCGTCGCCCTGTATCGTCTCCAGGTTCTTGACGTCGAAATGCTCCCGAGTGTCACGGCTGAAAAAGACGTCCAGCTCCGGCGCTGTCAGGCGAAGCTGCGCGACCTTATCACGAATGAGCTCCTGTTGGCGCACATTGAAAGTGCCGACCATCAGAGTTTTGTCTGGATTCTGCCGGTAGTGGTCGAGCACTGCCAGCGCGACCGCCTCGGCCTCCAGTGGATTGCCGGAGTTGACTCCCCGCTCATAGACCGTTTGCGGCAGGTGACGAAGCGTCAGACCCAGGTTTTCCGCCCTGTCCGCGACGGACGGGTAGATAAGAAGATCGTTATCGTAGCACTCCCTGTTGGAGACTGCAATGAGCGATTCATGACGACTTCGATAGTGC
>JANXLO010000073.1 GCA_025355115.1 Chthonomonadaceae bacterium | reverse complement strand
CCGGACATAGCGGCCGCAATTTCGTCGTGGTCCTCAACGACAATGAGATGAGCATTGCGGAGAGCGTCGGCGGTCTCGCAACCTATCTTGCCAAGCTGCGCGTCTCCTCGCTCTATCAGAACGCCGAAGCGCAAGCGAAGTCGCTGCTGAAGCGCGTTCCGGGCACACCGGGCCGCATGGTCAACAAAGCCGCCGGCTCCCTGCTGCGGCACAATCTGACGCACCTCGTCTCCTCGGATCAGTCCGGCGTCCTCTTCGAAGAGTTGGGATACCAGTACTTCGGCCCCGTCGACGGCCATGACCTCGACCTTCTCATCGACCTTTTCACGCAAATCAAGCAGATCAATGGCCCGGTCTTCGTCCATCTCCGCACCGTCAAGGGCAAGGGCTACGAGCAGGCAGAGGGGGATGCGCGCAAGTGGCACGCCGTCACGCCACCTATGTTCGCGGACACGGCCTCCGGCACTGCCAGCGGCAGCAAATCGAGCGGGCAGACCTGGACAAACTACTTCAGCAAGACCATCATCGAACTGGCTGAAAAGGATCCGAAGATCGCCGCCATCACCGCCGCGATGCCCGACGGAACCGGCCTGAACAAGTTCAAGGAAGTCTATCCGGATCGCTACTTCGACACCGCCATCGCCGAGCAGCACGCCGTCTGCTTCGCGGCGGGCATGGCCGCCGAGGGCATGAAGCCCATCACCGCGATCTACAGCACTTTCCTTCAGCGCGCCTACGACATGATACTGCACGACGTCGCGCTCCAAAACCTGCCGGTCATCTTCTGCCTTGACCGCGCCGGGCTGGTGGGCGACGACGGCCCTACTCATCATGGCGTGTTCGACATCGCCTTCATGCGGCACATCCCAAACACCACGATGCTCGCGCCGAAAGACGGCGAAGAGCTGGTCGCGATGCTGAGATACTGCGTCAACGAGCATGTCGTCGGGGAGAACTCAGGTCCAATCGCCATGCGCTATCCACGCGGCAACGCTCCGAGCGTCGATTGGGGAACGCCCGCCACTCCCATAGTCTACGGCAAATCGGAGACGCTGCTCAAAGGCAACGATATCGGAATTCTGGCTTACGGCAATATGGTCGCCCCCGCATTCGAAGCGGCCCGCATGCTTCAAGCGGAGGATGTGAGCGTCGAGTTCATAAATCTGCGCTGGGCGAAGCCTCTCGACGAAGCCGCTATCCTGGACACGGCGCGTCGCACTCGCCGCCTCATCGTCATAGAGGAAGGCTGCCTCACCGGCGGCGTTGGCTCCGCAGTTCTTGAGTTGCTGGCTGCGAACGGGCTGTCGAATGTGAAGGTCAAGCTGTTCGGGATACCCGACCGCTTCATCGAGCATGGGGCCATCCCTATCCTGCACAGACTCTGCATGCTCACTGCGCCTGACTTCGCTGCCGCAGCGAGGGATCTGATGGACCGTCCTCAGCCCGAGCCTGAGCCCCTTACCGAAGTCGTCCGTGAATCCCTGACCGCCTAGTCGAGTCATGTGCGCTTGAACAACAGATCGGGCAGGCTGTCATTCGGCAGCCTGCTTTTTGTCAATACATTCCCACCTACAATGGTCAGACGGAAAGCTGCAAACAACATGAGACTATTGACCTGGATGCTCTTGGCGACTGTGATGACTGATCTGGCTGGCGCAGCGCAGGCCCCGACTTTGAAGGCCGATCACCGCCCCGAAGTGGAGACGCAGGTTCTTCAAGTCGAGAAAGCCTGGAACGAGGCCGTCAAACTCCGTGATCGGGTGAAGCTGGCGCGGTTTTGCGCAGAAGATTTCGTCACGACGGACGAGGAGGGTAGCGTCAGCACGAAAGCGCAATTCGTCGACGCAGTGATGCAGCATTTCAAGCTCAATTCGTATGCCCTGACTGACATGAAGGCGACTGTCTATGGGGACACCGCCATCGTCGTTGGGCAGTGGAAGGGCTCCTATGCAGTGGACGGAGACGAGCGCGAGGGCGTCTTTCGCTTCACGGACACATTTATCAAGCGCGACGGGCAGTGGTGGGCGGCGGCATCGCACATGTCGAAAGCATCTCCATAAACATTTCTGAGCGCGGTGGCAGAGTCGCTGTCGTAATGCATTTTCGCGAAGGCAAGGAGTTGTGATGCAGACGTTCGGAGTTGGAATGATCGGGTACGGATTCATCGGGAAGGTGCATGCGCACGCGCATCTGGCCTTGCCGCTGATGTACGACCCCATGCCCGCCCGCACACAGCTTGTTGGGGTCTGCACCGCGACCGAGGCGAGCGGAAGAAAGGCTCAGGAGACGGCGGGCTTCTCCTTCGCGACAACCGACTACAGGGCGCTGCTGGATCACGACGACATCCAGCTTATCCACATCTGCACACCCAACGACGCGCACTTCTCTGCGGCTCGAGATGCGTTAACGGCGGGAAAGCACATCTACTGCGACAAACCTCTGGCTCTGAACATGGCTGAGGCGGAGGAGCTCGCTGCCTTGGCGCAGTCGGTGCCGACCGTTGCGCAGATGACCTTCAACTATCGGTTTGTTCCCGCCCTGATGCGGGCGCGCGAGATGGTCGAGGCAGGCTTTCTCGGCGATCTGTTCTCCTTCCGCGCAGCCTATCTTCATGCCGGATATATCGATCCTAAGCGGCCCTTCACCTGGCGACTCGACATGGCGCGAAGCGGCGGCGGAGCCATCGTCGA
>JANXLO010000226.1 GCA_025355115.1 Chthonomonadaceae bacterium | reverse complement strand
CGTCAGTTGTAGAAGACGGCACGGGTCTCATGCGGGCACTCCGTCAGCATCTCCAGCAGGAAGCCGGTCAGCATATGGCTGCCGAATGGGCTGAGCTGAAATCCCCGCGCCGCCGCCGCCCTTTCCGGATCCCGCAATATCTCAGTGTGAAAGATCATATCGTCGACAGCCAGGATGAATATCTGCTGCAATTGGTGCATATCTAGAGTATAGAGGCTATCGCGAGCAGGGAGGGCATAGGGGCCGTCCGGCTCCATGCCGACCACTTCGACGAACTCCTGCACCGCAAGCGAAATGTCTCCCTGATGCTGACAGAGCAACGCTTTCTTGAAATGGTGGGCGGGATTCATCGGGTCGAGGCGGATCAGCGCGGTGAGCATGCGCAGGGCCGCGGCAACATCGCCCAACTGGAAATAGGCCGCTCCAAGAGCGCCATAGGAGGGAATATGGTTTGGGTTCTGGCGCAGCGTCTCTCGGGCGAGGACGAAAACGCCCTCAATGTCCTCACTGGCGCAAAAATGTTCGAGCATCTGCTCGGCAGAGTAAGGCAGCATGGAAGGGGGCGCAACTTTCAGCATGGACAAACTCCTCAGTCGGACAGCATGGTACATCCTGATTTCAATGCTATTGTACCCTGTACTGGCCCGCTGTGAGCAGTGCTGTGAGTTTGACAGCCCGGCGAAAGCTATGCTAAACTACCGGCGGCACGGGGAGAACATCGTGCGAGATGGCGGAAAGCTGATTTTCTGCCTTTGGAGACTGCGCGATGGCATCGTTTGAACTGATTTTCGAGGCGGACGAGGACGTTCTGGAGGTGACCTTCGAGGCGTTCGATGAGAGCGATTGCAGTAGTGGGTGGCGGACCTGCCGGAGCGATGTGCGGCGAACGGCTAGCGAGCGCGGGACACCAAGTTACCATTTATGACGAACATCTGGCATGGGAAAAGCCATGCGGCGGCGGTCTCACTCACAAAGCGATTGAAACATACCCATTTCTTCTCAACGGTCCCTATCC
>JANXLO010000167.1 GCA_025355115.1 Chthonomonadaceae bacterium | reverse complement strand
CGAAACTGCCTCGGATGTTCGGGTTTCAAGCACAGGGAGCAGCTCCGATCGTGACGGGCATTCCTGTGCCTTTCCCCGAGACCATTGCGACCGCCATTCGGATCGGCAACCCCGCCGGGTGGGCAGGAGCCGTCGCCGCGCGAGACGAGTCTGGCGGCCTCATCGACTCGGTGAGCGATCAGGAGATCCTGGAGGCCTACCGAATGCTGCCCGCTCTGGAGGGGCTGTTCGCCGAGCCCGCCTGCGCCGCCCCGATAGCTGGGCTGCGCAAACTGGCCGCACGAGGCTTCTTCACCGAACCGCTCACCGGAGTCATCACCCTCACAGGACACGGCCTCAAAGACCCGGAAATCGCTGTCGGGCAGGCCGCGCATCCGCCTGTCACCATACCTGCAAGCCGTGAAGCCGTCCTTCACGCCATAGGATACTGAGGAGCCGTCATGCAGCCTGCGTACGTCAAAAAATATTTTCTGTCCGCCCTGAACGCCACTCCCGAAATTCTCGAGGCGTTCCTCTCCCCCCTTCCCGCAGAGGATGCTCGCTGGGATGCTCGGCCCGACCCGGAGCGGTTTACACTCCGCGAAATCGTCGCGCATCTGGCGGACTGGAATCCCATTTTTCTTGCCCGCATAGAGCGCACTCTGAAGGAAGACCTCCCCATCCTGCCCGACATGGACGAGAGTCAGATGGCCATCGACCGCGACTACGCCCATGCCGATCCTCACGCTTGTCTGGCCCGTTTCCGGACCGACCGGGCAAACATGGTAGTATTCCTCAGCGGCCTCATGGATGCTGACTGGACACGCGTCGGAGTTCGGGAGCCGCATGGGCCGATCTCATTGGAGCGACAGGCGGTGATGGTGCTCTCTCACGACAGCTATCATTTGGAGCAGATCGTGCAGTGGCTAAATCAGGGGAAGTAGCTGAAAGCGAGGAGACAGGGTGAACAGGGAAAATGACGATCCTCTCAGCCCGACGCAGCTGATTCTTCTTCTGCACAGCGTTCCGCATCTGGGAGAGAAGTCGCTGTCCGTCCTCCTGCGCCGCCTCGCGCAACGCCGTCTCCCTCCCGACGCCTTTTTCGATCTATCGCCTGATGTGCTCGTTCGAGACTTTGAGCTTCCCAGCGCGGTCGCGGAGACACTTCACGACCAATACTCGTCGCTCAGGCAGAAGAGCGCCGAACTGCTTCGCGCCAGCAGGCTGCATCCATTGCAGATCTGGATCACGCAAAGTGCAGGCTATCCCGACCGATTGACGCGATTCGATGCCGACCCTCCGCCTGTCCTCTATGCGCTAGGCTGCACCGAGCTGGTCGCCGCATCAGACAAGGTGCGCTTCACCTTCACCATCGCCATTTCTAACGGCTCACCTCCGGAGGCTCTTCAGCGGCAGGAGGAGCTCGCGACCGAGATGGTGGAGGCTGGCGGAGTTCCGGTGACCGGCCACGACCGGACCGCATACAAGCGCCTCGCGCTGGTCGCGCAGCGCCGAAACCGCTCCATCCTCTATGTTTTTGATCGGGGCCTGCGTGAAGCTCTTGGCCCAAGCTTCGACCGTCCGCCCTTCTCTGCTGCTCGCATCCGAGACGCAGTTTTCGAGACTGGCCGCGACCTCGCTCTCTCTCCCTTCCGATTGGATGACCACGGCCTTGGCGCGAACAACCGCCGCAGAGATCAGATCATTTTTGCGCTCTCTGATATCGTGATCGCGCTTGATGTGCGGGGCGGGGGAACGATGATGCAGGAGTGCCTGAGGGCGCATAACCAACGGCGGCTTGTCTATGTAGTGTCGGGCGGGCGCGATGGAAACGATGCTCTTCGTGCCGCTGGATGCTCGCCTTTCACATCTGGCCTCGATTGGCGAGCGATGATAGATTCACACGATGTCGGGAAGAGGGATCGAAGTTCGTCCCATGACTGAAAACACCGTCAGACTGCCGAAGCTGCCAATGGACAGAGGCTTGCCGGACGCCGTCGGGGTGGCGATGAGCTCGGAGGAGCGCGCCCGGGTCATCGACCATACGATGGAGGCCACCGCTCAGGAGCTGAACTGCACCCGACTCGCTGCGCTTAGCTACGTGCCAGTGGAGAGCCAACTGCGCGGCGGAGCCGTTCATGGCATTAGTGACTCCCAAATGCGCGATTGGCGGTGGTCGGTATCCGACTTCCCGGCGGCAGAGCGTGTTCTCCGGACGGGCAGGATCGCTGTTCAGACCGGAATCGAGGGTTTTCCCCCGGAGCTGCGTGTGCATTTTTCAGGCGAGATCGTTCTTCTGCCGCTCATGCTTGGCGGGCGAGTCCTTGCCGTTCTGATTGGTCAGCTTCGTCCCGATACGGATGCTAGGAGCGCAACGTGGCAGAATCGAGCTACCGAGACCGCAGTGCGGGCAGCGCTGATGGTCGAAATGGTCCGTCTTGGTGTCGCGCTGCAGGATGAGCAAAATCTGAGGCAATCCTATAGGGTCATCACCGCCTCCATTCTGGAGGGCCATCCCCTGAGTGAAGTCGCAGGACTGATCACTGAGACAGTCTCTCTTCTTCTGAGAGAGGAGCGAGTCGGCCTTTTTCTGCGCACGGGGGAGGGGCGGCTCCAGCCAGTATCGCTGCGAAACATCTCCGCAGAGTACGGTGAAAGCATAGCGCGCCTTACACGCCCCACGCTCCCATTCGCGCGATCTGTGGCCACCGGCCTGCCTTATTATAACCGGAATATCCAGAGCGATCCCCAGCTCAGCGCGGAGCTGCGCGGCCTTTTCGTAAGGGAAGAGATCACGACGTTGCTCCTCGCGGTGATGCAGGAGGGGGCTGCGTACACAGGCGCCCTGGTCGTCTATCCATGCCAGGAGCGCCAGTTTACACCCGCCGAAATAGTTCTGTTTCAGAGCTTTACCGATCAAGCCGCCGTGGCGGTCGCATTGACTCGTCAGGTGGAGCAGCAGCGGGAAGTCGCGATGGGGGAGGAGCGCAACCGGCTCGCGAGGGAGATGCATGACACGGTCGCTCAGTCGCTGACTGGCCTGATTCTACAGATCGAGACGGCGAGAACGAGCGTTGAGACGGGCGAGCTGGCAATCGCGGGGGATATGCTCGCCTCGGCGCGAACGCAGGCGAAGCGCGCTCTTGAAGACACACGCCGGGCCGTTCAGGGCCTTGCGCCAGTGCTGTTGGAGCGTCAGTCAGCCTCCCAGGCTATAGCGGAAGAGGCGCGTCGCTTCGAGGCCGAGACCGGCATACCTGCTCTTTTCATTCTGACAGGAGATGAGCACTCGCTTCTGCCTGAGCAGCAGACGGCTCTGCTTCGCATCACTCAGGAGGGACTGACCAATGCTCGAAAGCACGCTCAGGCCCATCGTGTGCGGATTGGGTTGCAGTTCGGGCCTGAAAACGTCTCCCTGATAGTCGAGGATGACGGGATTGGCTTCGATGTGGC
>JANXLO010000164.1 GCA_025355115.1 Chthonomonadaceae bacterium | reverse complement strand
GTCAGGGGAAAGAGCGTTAGGAGCAGAGTCGAGTCCTTGATTCGAAACCAGCGAAGAGTGCCGTCGTTGAGCAGAGCAACGCCTTTCTGGCCATCCTTCGAGACATTGATTTGCCACACGATTCCGGGAGTAGGCAGACTCCACACTACTGATCCGTCGGCATTGAAAAGACGCAGACCGAAGTCGCACCCTAGCAAGAACTGCTTGTGGTCGGGGAGAATCGCCAGGCAACGGGAATCCTCGTTGGCGCTGAGCGCGATGGGATGACCGTTCACCTTCGGATGCATCTCATTTTCGTAATTGGTGATAACCAGTCCCGGCACTCCAATGATTGCAGGATGCAGCCCATCTGCTTTGCCCTTCGCCGCTGCGATTTCCGAGGTGTTTGCGATGCCGGTCTCAAGCTTGCGCTCGGCCGCATTGAAGCGAACGGTGGCGATATCGCCGGGCAACACGGAGAACTGCACTACGGAGGCGTCGTCCGAAAGCAGAAACGTAGTAGTTCGCATATCTACAGTGGGGGCCTCGAACAGGCGAGCCTTGTCGCCGTCTAGAACGCCCCAGAGCGGGTCGCCCGCCGCGTAGAGCGTCGGGCCGAGCTTCAGCGGACGAAGCGCGGTGATGGTCTCGCCGGACGCCCCAATGTCCGTGAATTTGCCCTTTCCTCCGTTTTCATAGCGGCGAATCAGCCTAAGAGCCGTGCCGTTTCTGACGAGACCCGTCCGGCCTGCAGCAAATAGCTGCTTGCCGTCGGCCGACCATGCCACTTCATCGAATGCCGCGGAGGAAGTTTTGATGTCATCGGTAGCAGGCGCGTAGAGGAGACTGAGGTCTTTTGTGGCGAGAACGTTGATATTCTTCGTGTCGCCAAAACCGACAGCGAGCTTATCTCCATCCGGGGAGAATGCCACGCCGTGGGGATGTGTTCCGCCGGGAGCCTTTTGGCGGGTCGCTAGCTTTAGATCCGGTTTGTAGAGGCGAATAAATCCGTCTATCGCTGCCACCGCCAGCACGCCGTCCGAGCGATAGTCAAGCCCGATGCAGTCCCCATTATACTCTTTGTCTGCGAGAGCTTCAGTTCCGTCCTCGGCGTGCAAAATCCTCAGCCCGTCGCTGCCTGCAAATCCAGCCGCCAGGTACTTTCCGTCGGGCGAATAACGCAGGATTTGAACGGCGTTAGGCAGGCCCGTGATTCTTTTTGTGAGCTCGCCAGTCGCCCGATCGAAAAGATAGATGCAGACCGACATGTCCCACATGTAGCCGGTGAGCCCGGAAGTCGCGATCTGCTTTCCGTCAGGGGAGATGGCGACGGTATAGAGCATCCCGTCGCCATTCCCATATGGGACGCGAAGCGTCTTCTGCAGATCCCCGGAGACCAGATCCCAGATGCGCAGTGTGCCGTCTTGAGAGCAGGTGACGAAAAAAGTCTCTTTGGCATCGACTGCCAGATCTTTGATGACACCGTTATGTGTGCCGGTTTCGACTCGAAGAAGCGGCCGCGTTGGCGGCTCGTCTGCTATCGCCTTGCCGAAGCTCAAACATGAGAGCAGCAACAACGCACACACGGCGGTCATATGCCGCGAACACAATCGCATTATCGGAGCGATGCGACAGTTTGAAAACATAGGATACCTCCCTGACTTCAGGTTACGGACGAATAGCAGCTCACTAACGATGTAAATCTGCTACGCGAAGATGAAGCACTGACCACTCGGCTGGCTTCTGCGCCAATTCAGAGATCAAGCGCGTGAGCAACGGGTCAGGCAACGGCCCTCCGATTTCGCCGACTCCGCTGAGGACATGCACGGGCGAATCGTCGCTCTTGATGGCGCACGATCTATTACTTGGTGGTGTGGACACTTTCGATTCGGAGAGCTGACGAGTGAGCACCCATATCTCCACCGAGTTCTCCGGCAAGATGAGCGGGGGGGACACATAACCATCGCCCTGTTTCAGCATTAGCTCGGACGTCGGAGCATTGAGCGAGGTGAGTCTAAGCGAACCGTGAATATCTACGGATAGCAGGGCCGCCTGCAATGCGATCGACGAGCGAATACGGAGCCGGAAACGCGCTCCATCGACAGGTTGCTTCAGTAACCGTGGCGGCTCCTCTGTTGAGATAAGTTCTATCTCAGCAGAATGAAGGGCGAGAAATCTGGGCAGCAAGCGATGCCATACCGCGCCGACTCCGGCCTTATCAACAGTCAGTGCGGTGCCAATCCGGCTTCCCAATTCGCCTACTAGTCCCAGAGTGTGCACATTCGAGACATTCCGTAGGTTCGTAGTCAAGTATCGCAGTGAAGCTGCTGTTCCTGCCCACTGTCCGATGAGGATACGATGCCCTTCCTCTCGATAGAGACGGGTCACCAACAGGTAGCGAGCGCTCTCATCTCCCGGGCCAGTTGCGCAGGAGAGCTCTCCGTCGATGCTGTAGCGTAACGAAGCGGTCGACGCTGCCGGTTTGGAGCTGGCCAAACGGTACGCTTTGTCGGGTTGATCGTTCAGGAAATGACTCAGCGCAGTCGTCAGGCGTATGTTCAGCCCTCGCGGCAACCCTCCCGCATCGCGGAGAGGGTGAACTGCGAGAGTTGTCTCCTGCGCCCGGCATGTGGATGACAGCAGCGCTGCGAACCCGATCAGAACGGCATATTTTATTGTCAGTAGGGGTGTTCCCTGAGGCACGGCGCTACTCCACTCCGAAAGTCAGGCCAAAGGTATAGAACGCTTGACGAGCCGACTCGATCTCGATGATGCGCCGCAACTTGCGGGGCTCGACTCCATCCGCCGGGAACGCTTTGACCAATGCCGCAGCGTTGGCCTCATCAGTGAAGAGCAGCGCCTTAACGCGCTCCGTGCCCGGAGTGTCCGCTGCATAAGACCTCCCTGAGCCGGCAGGAAGCAGCACTGTGGTGTTTGCGGAGACGCGAGCGGCATCCAGACTTCCGCCATTGGGGAAGAGCAGATAGACCTTACCGTCGGTGTCCTTCTCCAACAATAGGAGCCAACCACCCTGCGCCCCGACCTTGGCTTCGAACCCAAAAGTCTGCTTGACCTTGACCGAGTTCTTGTCCGGCGTCATCTTGAGCGTGAAGGCGGCGGCATCGGTGTGATCTTCATTGAAGTCGTCCCATACTGTCCGTTTGGGAGTGGGCTTGGGGTCTGGCTTTGGATCTGGCTGCGGATCCGGGACATTTTTTCTGCCCTCGAATATCGGACGAGCGGAATATTCGGAGGGGCTGAGCTTCGGCGTCTGCGTCTGCTCCATGTAGTCGGCGACTTCGCCAGTCACATCCTTCTGCACTTCATTCCACAGCGTGGCTTTTGAGGCCTTCTGCAGGCGTGCGGTTAGGAAATGAGTGAAGACCCCGCCGCGAACGCTGTCAAAATCGTCCTCACCAGAAGTTTGATTGGCGAGAGAAGCGGTAAAATAGACGATTTCAGTGCCGCCGGAGATATGATCGTTGCTGTCTCCGCTGGTGGTCTCGAGGATGCGACGCTCGTTGCTGGTTTTTGCCCTGCGATAGAAGCGAGACTTTTTCACCTTGTGTCCAAGGCCCTTGCGACTTAGCCCGCCTGAGAAGCAAGAGTCCAGCATGACGGTGCGGCTTCGCGCAGGGACGGCCATGATGGCGTTATAGAGCTCGTCTCGCGTCAGGTCGCTGCTTTCGGTCTTCTCGCTCGCATCGCCAGGGAGAAGCGCCGAAGAGCCGTCGGTGCCCACCACTCCATGGCCCGCGAAGTAAAAGACGAATCTTTCGTTGGGCCGCACGCTTGATTTTAGTTTCGCCAGAGCGCCGAGCATGGCGCTTTTCGCGGCTTCCTCGTTGACGAGTGTGGTCACTTCGAAGCCGAGTGCGGTGAGCGACTTCGCGACATTATGCGCGTCGTTGACGCAGCCTTCGAGATTGCTGCCTTGCGAGAGTTTTGGATACTCGTTTACGCCGACCACCAGAGCCTTGTCAGCCCTAGCCTTTGGAAGCGAACCGCTTAGCAGGAGCGTTAGCAGAGAGAGGGATAATGCATTGCGTTTCATTGAGTTTGCCTCACAGGTTCTAAGGTGATGCTTGGCGTCAGTTTAACGGGCTCTGTGCTGCGCGCGATAGGTCCACCCGGACGCTGGCCCCAGCCTTCTATTGCTTCCTGCGCCACGTAGTCTTCATCCAGCCAGACAAACCCTTTGTTGGCCCACTTTTCCGTCCATGAATTCACCATCAGAAAGGCATGCTTCGTCTCATCGTAGCCGACAAGACAGACTGCATGAAATCCCTCGCGCTTGCCTTTTTCCTCGCTGGGTTTGTAGACGAACTCGGGGCTGTGAGGGACTGTGAAAAAGTCGTGATAGACAGCAATCCCAACTACGAACGGCTGCTTGGTCTCCCAGAGCCAGTTCTTCAGCTTCTCCGGGTCGCCGGCCTCGCCGAGCAGTTTCCCTTTGAAGAGCGCTACGGTTTGCCTGGCTCTATACTTCTGTGCATGTGTTTTCGCTGCGTCGTTCGGCTGAGTGG
>JANXLO010000157.1 GCA_025355115.1 Chthonomonadaceae bacterium | reverse complement strand
AGACCGTATACGGATAGCCCTCCTCGGTAAGCACGCGCGCGGGATCAACGAGCAGCAGATCCCGATACTGTTTGACCTCTATGCTCTGAGCCTGCGCCAGTTCACGCACACGGGCGTCTCGCTGCCGGGGATAAGGGAGATAGTCCTCATGGAAATAGATGCGGCCGGCCCCAACCTGCCGAGCCAGACCAACGATCTCCGGCGGAACATCTCGTGTGCGGCGAACGATAAGCTGCCCGCCGTGCTTCTCCAGATCGGACGACAATTCCGCCAGCGAATCGAGCAGAAACGCTCCCCGCGCCGCGCCAATGTCGGCCCCCCGCATGTAGTTATCGTCAAGCATGTAGCAGCAGTGCACCGATTCGTTTTCGCTCAGGGCATGATAGAGAGCGGTATTATCCTCCAGCCTCAGCCCCGTCCGATACCACACCAGCCCCGTGCTGCCCGCCTGCCTCTTCCCTAAATCACTCATTCTCGTGCCTCCGCTGCCGCCATATCACTATTCGATTATACAACGAAGGAGTTATGGATAGTGTTCCAACGGCAGATCTCGATGCTCTTGCTTTGACCTGTCAACTCGTCTGGCATAAGGTACACTTTAACACTTGATGGAAAAGAGGAATGGCATATTGAGGATTTTGCAGGCAATCGCGGTGGGGTTGATTCTGGGGATTGGGTCATCGTGGGCGGTGAATTGTGAGGCGCAGGCAGTCGCTGCCCCGCGCTCCTTCGAAGCTCTCGCGGTGTCCTCGACAGAGATACGCTGTTGCTGGCTGTCGGCGACCGGCGCGGAGGGCTATCGTTTGATGCGTGACGGGCAGGCAATCGCTAGCCTGGACAGCGGTACATTGGAGTTCACGGACAGTGGGCTAGCGCCCGACTCTACACATCGCTACGAGGTGCAGGCTGTCGTCAAGGAGAGCTTCTCCGCTTCCCGCATGTATGTGGAGCGCACTTTTGCGGCGTTCCCAACCGAAAGCTCACCACGAAAACAGCCTACTGCTAACTACGATCTTGTGATCGTGCAAGCCTCTACGGGAGGAGTGGCAGCGGCTATCGAGGCAGGGCGTCGGGGACTGCATGTCGCTCTGGTGGAACCAACCACGCGATTGGGCGGGATGCCCGTCAATGGACTTAGCGCCTCCGACCTTCGGCGGGTACAGTACGCTAGCGGTTTTTTTGTTCGGTTTCGAGATCGAGTGAAAAC
>JANXLO010000140.1 GCA_025355115.1 Chthonomonadaceae bacterium | reverse complement strand
AGCCGCCTTGTCTCCCATCTTGTCCATCGCAGCGGCGGATGGCCCGATAAATTTAAGCCCGCAAGCCTCGACGGCCATAGCGAAGCTCGCTCGCTCCGAGAGGAAGCCGATGCCGGGATGGATGGCATCCGCGCCGGTGATTTCCGCTGCGCTGATGATATTGGGAGCATGCAGATAGCTGTCGCGAGGAGGAGGAGGCCCAATGCAGACGGCTTCGTCGGCCCACTGCACGGCGAGCGAGTCGGCGTCCGCGGTGGAGTGGACGGCGACTGTCTTGATGCGGAGTTCTCTGCAGGCGCGGATGATGCGAACGGCGATCTCGCCCCGGTTGGCGATGAGGATCTTATTGAACATGCATAGTTCCATCTAAGGAGGACGACAGCGGGAGAAGCGCTTTCCAGGCTGTCGTCCTGCCAGACTCTTTCCGATTTAGTGCGGGCTACTGAAAGTTCTCGTGGCCCGGATAAGGACAGTGTACCTGACCCGTAGCTGGGTCGTATACGTAAGGCTGATGGCCGACCGGGCAGGAGAGCATCTCTTTCGGCAGCTTCAGCTCCTCAAGGGAAGCGGGAGACTTGCCGTCCGTATCGCCAGCTTGAGCCGCCAAAATGGCGAGGTGAACCTGATGCACATTGTTGATGCATTCCGTGTCGTGCGCTCGCTCAATCGGATTGTGGCCTTTGCCGGGAGGGGCGTTCTTGTTGTGCCCTAGCAGAACGCCGTAGGTAATGCTGCTGAGAATGACGATGATGACCAGGACGACAAGTATCTCGATGAGCGAAAAACCCCGTCGAATCTGTGGTGCGTTTCCGAATCGGCTATTCATGTCTCATCCCTTCCGAGCCTGTCCGCTTCCGGACTGTCTCATGCCGGATCAGCGACCATCAGGCATCCGGACGTATCGTGAAGAGCGTATGTCCGTACTCGACGGGATGCCCGTCCTCTATGAAGACATCCACGACGATGCCATCCGTGGGTGAGGTCAAATCCGTAAGAAGCTTGACCGCCTGTATAGTTCCGATCTTTTGCCCCTCCGTGACTTTTGCCCCCAGCCCCACCATTGGCTTGATGTGCCGGAACACACCTACAAGCGGCGCGATGACTGTGATGTCAGGCGGTGTCGCAGGTGCAGCTTCCTCTAACGGCTCGAACTCGGAGATAAACTCACCGTCCGGAGCCTGATACAAGGTCAAAGCTCCAGTGGAGACGATGGGTGTTCTGCGGATCGTGACCCGTTTATCGCCCTCACGAAGTGTCAATTCACTGATTTTCGAGTTCTGAACGAGCGCGATCAGACGCTCCAGTTCGGAGACATCCATTTTTCTTGTCGCAAACGCCCTTCAAAACGACAGACGGGCGCTTCACGCCTTTCAGATTTTGATTTTGAACATAGAATACTCGAGCGCGCGCTGTGCCCAGGTCATCATCACCAACGTGAGGCAAACAATGAAGACAGTCTCGATGGGCAAGCTGCCGTTTATTTCGGATTTCAGATGGCCGCTGGAGATGGCATTGAAGCTCACCTGACCCACCAGTTTATCAAGGATGCCAAGCGTCGTGTCGATCAAGCGCCTGAAATTATCGAACTGCCATATGACGAGCAGCGGGACGAAAAGCGTGACAGGCGCGGACAGAAACTGATATTTGTGCCGCTGATGCTCATTGTAGATCACACAGTTGCGGCAGCGCTCGCGCTTCTGAGATTCGTTCAAGTGCGGATTTGTCGGAATGCGCACGCCTCGCGGCCCCGCACGAGTCGGGATAGCCGCCTTCTTTTCGTCGGCATTCTTGCTCAGGAGATCCCCGATGGGAATAAATCCTGACTGCTTGGTAAGAGGCTGCGTCTTCTCCGGATCGTCCGGCGGCGCGCCTCCCATGGCGAGCAGTATGATGTTCTCCTCGCACATGCAGCCGACGCGCTCTTTCCAGCACTTGGTCTTGGCATGGAAAATTGGGCAGCGAACCCGTATGCCTTCACGGCAGAAGGGAAGCTCCCAGCACTTCGCGAGTGCACCGATAAGCGGCTGCTTGCGCTCAGTTTTGCCCACCTCTTTGCCGTAGCTGAGGTCGGCTGCGTCCCGGCCTCCGCCGAATATTCTGCCGATGAGTGC
>JANXLO010000124.1 GCA_025355115.1 Chthonomonadaceae bacterium | reverse complement strand
CCAGGGTTGAAACCCCTGGTCTCCCTGGCATTAAAAGTTCCTACTGAACGCCTTGGCCCTTCAGCCGATCGAGCAGCTGCTGCGCCGCGCCGCTTATGTCTTGCGGGCAGTGTGGGACTGCCTGCACGGCTTTCAGTTCCGGGACAGCCTGCTTCAGTCGGTTCTGGGAGAGGTTTGCGTAGGCAAGGCTGAGGTGACTATAGGCCACTTCCTTCGGCACTTTAGAGACCTGGAGAACTTTACGGTATAGCGGAGTCGATTTGTCGAAGCTGCCAGCCTCCGAGTAGTAGTCGCCAAGGTAGAGATAGGATCGGGTCAACATTCCCTTTGCATTCTGCGGGTCGAGACGAGCGACCTGCTGCTGCATGGCGATCGCCTTCGTGCCGTCCCCCTGGGACGCGTAAAACCCCTCCAGATCGAACGCGGTCTGAGCATTGTTGGCGTCCTTGCGGTATCGCGCCTGTGCACTCAGAAACTCCTGATGACGCTTCAGGGTCTCGTTGATTCGCTGAGAGAATCCGACGGGCGGCAGATAGCCGCCGATTTTGCCTTCCATTCCCCCGGCCTCGTTGAGGAACAGGATGGTCGGGTAGCCGCGAACCTTGTATTTCGCCGCCAGCTCTCTTCCCTCATGCTCCGCGTCCACTTTGACGGAGACAACCTGACCGCTCAGACGAATGACGCCCGGATCGGTGTAGGTCTCGGCGTCGAGCTTTTTGCAGTAGCCGCACCAACTGGTGTAGAAATCCACCATGAGCAGCTTATGGCTGCGCTTGGCCTCAAGAATGGCGTCCGGCAGCGATTTGCGCCAGGCGACCATGCCGCCTCCGGCACGGGCCGCATTTCCCACAGTCACAAAAAACGCCGCCAGCATCACTCCGCGAAAAAATCTCGCTCGCATCGATTTCTCCTTTTCAGAACTCTGCGTCTATTCTACCACGTCTCCCAAATAACGGGATATTCCCGTAATTAAAGGGTTGCAGAACGTCTACTTTATTGATGGGGGGAGGCAAAAGCAGGCTTATGCTCTTCCGGCGTCGCATACTACGGCGGCGGAGAAATCAGCTCGCCGTGAAAGCAGGATGCGATGACAGGCGCGGCGGCTCAGTTGGACAGAAGTACATTCTATGTCGTGGGGGGAACGCTGCTCGGCGACGCCGCCTCTTATGTAAAACGCGCCGCCGACGATGACCTTCTTCAGGCCCTGCTTCAGAGGCAGTTCTGCTATGTTCTGACCTCCCGGCAGATGGGCAAATCCTCCCTCATGGTGCGCGCGACGCATCGGCTCCGCGCCGAGGGAGTGGCGGTCGCCGTGCTCGACCTCACGGCCATCGGGCAGAACCTTACGCCGGAAAAGTGGTACTATGCCTTCTTTCCCGCATCGGACAGCAGCTGAAAATCGAGGACGAACTCGACGACTTCTGGGACAGCAACCTGCGACTCGGCCCGCTTCAGCGCTGGATGCTCGCGCTCCGAAAGGTGGTGCTGACGCACTTCACTAACCCTGTCGTGCTGTTCGTGGACGAGATCGATGCCGTTCGGTCGCTGCCCTCCTCCTTCTCGACAGACGAGTTTTTCGCCGCGATACGAGAATCCCATAATGCAAGGACTCATGACCCAGAGCTCCACAGACTGACTTTCTGCCTGCTGGGAGTGGCGACCCCCTCCGATCTGATTCAGGACGCAGCGACGACTCCTTTCAATATTGGCCGTCGGATCGAGCTGACAGATTTTACGCTCAAGGAGTCGACACTGCTGGCAGCGGGACTTGACAGCGGCCGAGCCGGAAGCGGCGAACAGGCGCTCAGCCGAATCCTGCACTGGTCGGGCGGTCAGCCCTATCTGACGCAGCGTCTTTGCCGCACCGCCGCCGAAAATGCCCTCAACAGTCCCGGAGGCAGAAACGATAAGCGGGATGTGGATCGGCTGTGCGAGAGTATTTTTCTCTCGCGGGAGGCGCGAGAGACCGACGCCAATCTAACGACATTACGGGATCGTCTTCTGCGCGGTGAGGCAGATACCGCCTCTCTGCTCGACCTCTATTCCAAAGTGCGGGCTGGCCACAAAGTTCGCGACGACGAAGCCAATCCTCTCGTCAGCATGCTGCGTCTGGCCGGAATAGTGCGGGGCGCAAGCGGCCTCCTCGCCGTCCGCAACAGGATCTATGAGGCTGTCTTCGACCGTCATTGGATACGGGACAATATGCCCGGCGCGGAGATTCGTCGTCAGCAGGTCGCCTTTCGGCGGGGACAGCTTCGGGCGGCACTCGTCGCCAGCCTGATCATCCTGGCAATGTCGGCGATGCTGGCAATCGTGATGCGCTATAAGGCGAAAGCGGATCTGAGCGCAAGCGCCGCGCTGAAAAGCCGCGACGCCGCGCAGATTCAGACTGTCCGGGCAATCGAGGAGGAGAAAACAGCTCTGGCTGCGACGAGAAAAGCCGAGGAGAAAAGCCTGGAGCTGGCGGACGCGATGCGGAGCGAAAATGCAGCCAAGCTGCTGTCCGATCGGAATGCCTACGCTGCCCGGTTCGAGGCGAACGCGGCGAAGACCGCCCGCAGGCGAGTGGAACAGCGAGATGCTGATCTTCGACTCAGCAACTACATCTACAATATATATCAGGCTGGAGGCAAGTGGGACATCAGTGATGCTATAGGCGTTGAGCGCCTGCTCCGCGACTGCATACCTCGAAAAAATGAGGCCGATCTGCGCGGGTTCGAATGGTACTATCTGAGTCGACTGATGCACAGCGAACTGTTCTCGCTTCCGGCCAACATCAGAAGCGTCACGTGCGCAACCTTCTCGCCGGACAGCAGCATCATGGCGACTGGCGGGCAGGACGGCGTCATCCGGCTATGGAATGCACGGACGGGCGGGCTGGTTTCGCAGTGGGGTTCCTTCTCCGCTGGCTCGCGTCCACAGAGCATCTACGCGCTGGCCTTCTCCCCGGACGGGCAGACACTGGCGGCAGGTGGCAACGCCGACATCGTTCTCTGGAGCGTGGCTGCCCGGCGTGAAAGTCGCAGACTGAAGGGTCATTCGGACGTCATTCAGGCGCTGGCGTTCTCTCCCGATGGTCGCCAAATGGCCTCCAGCAGCTGGGATCGCTCCCTCAGAATCTGGCGCACCGACAACTGGCAGCCGCGACTGACTGCCCCGCTGTCAGGATTGGCGTACGCCGTTGCGTTCGTCGCGCCCGATGTCCTGCGCACCGCTGAAACCGCGACGCTCGCCGACAGCGCGACCGTCAAGATTAGCGAGCTTACTCTGAACGGAGACTCGGTCGCCGAGTATATCCTCAGCAGAATCCCCGCACATCTGCTTTCGATTCATGCCGTTGCATTTTCGCGTGACGGCAGGCTTCTGGCGACTGGCAGTGAGGATCGCACAGTGAAGATCTGGGATGCGGGCAGCTCGCAGGCGGTGCGGGTGCTCCGAGGTCACGCACGCGGGATCGCGCTTCTCGCCTTCTCGCCCAGTGGTCAGATGCTCGCATCCGGCAGCGACTCAGAGACGAGAGTCTGGTCGCTCAAAACCCCGCAGGGCGCGCGCATTGTCCGCTCTCTCCCGACCGCTCCCGCCTCCATTGCCCTCGGAGCTCGCAGACAGCTTGCCTTTAGCGAGGGAGGGCCGGGAAGCGAGGCGAGAATCGAGCTGCTCTCTCTCCGAGCCGAGGGGGAGAAGTCCGCGATGTCGAGCGGGGAGGGGACAGTCCGGCAGATGAGCTATTCGCCGGACGGGAAATGGCTGCTGACTGCGTCGCCGCAGGAGAATAGTCTGCGCCTCTGGCGCATCGACCGTCAGAAGTCGGTCCCCATACTACAGGGCCAGGGCTCCGCGTTGACTGCGCTGGCCTGCTCTCCGCAGAGGCGGCTTGTGGCGTGTGCCTACGGCAACAACTCGGTCGGCATATGGAAGGTCGAGCCGACGAACGGACAGGAGTGGGCCGCGAATTTGCCCTTTCGCTCCACCATGATTCCCGTTCACTGGAAGCTGGGGCTGAACGTCGTTTCACTGGCCTTCACCGCCGATGGAAAGCTGCTGGCGGCGGGCGACACCGCGGGGGAAGTCACCGTCTACGACACTCTCACCTGGAAGCAGATCAGGTGCATCCCCGATGCCCATACCGGCCCGGTGACAGCTCTAACTTTCTCATCCGATGCTCGCACTATGGCGACTGGCAGCGAAGATCGCACGGTCAAACTCTGGAACGTCGCCTCCTGGCAAGAGCTGACGACGATGCACGAGTTCGCGGATACGCTTCGCTCCCTCGCCTTTCTTGAGGACAGCCGTTCTATGGCCGCTGCCACACAGGACGGTGTCGTTACATTCTGGGGCAGTGCCGGCAGCGAGTAGTTCGTTTCCACAGCAGTTTTTGCTCCTGCCTGCGTCATCTCTCAATCGTTGCCCGGATAGGACTTTCCCCGATGCCATTACAGAGCTATATTGCGCTCAAGTCGCTTTGCGAGGAGCAGATGCAACTCGAAGTCTGCGATGGCTGTGACGCCTGTGGCCTGCGCTGCGCGTCAGGAGTTCCCGCCACTCGCGCCGAGTGGGAGGGTCTGGAGGATCATCTCGACAGCCTCCCGAGTTCGGAGCGGAATGCTATCGCCCTGGTCGAGGCGCAGGACAAAACGGTGGATCTCGGCGACGGCGTGACGGTGCAGATGTGTCGCTATCGGGATATGGAAGCAGAAAGATGCGTCGTCTACGCCGCTCGCCCTCTCATCTGCCGACTGCTCGGCCATGTCGAATGGTTGCCATGCCCAATCGAGAAAGTTGTCCGTCCGATCCCCACGCCAGACGCGCTGACACTCATGCGCTCCTATGCGCTGTTCGAGCGCAAAACCTTCGAGCAGTGGGAATCCGATGGCGCAGAGCAGGATCTTTCCCCGCTAAATGGTGGCTGATCCACCCGGCTCCTCAGCGTAAAGAGGCCCTCCCCAAGAAGATCGGGGAGGGCCTTAGGGTGTGGCATCACTTTCAAATCAGCGCCAGGAACTCAGCTGTTGCCGGAGCGTCGCTGGAACATACGAGTGGTGGGCTGATGGCCCGCGGCCTTCTGGTTCTGAGCGGGCTGGTTCAGGAGCGGCTGGCCGTCCTGCTTCTTCTCCTGCTCGAGCTTCAGCTCCTCTTTGCCTTCCGGGGTGCTTCGTTTGCTCTGTCGTGCCAATTTGCGTCCAAGACTTGCCATAGTGTTTCATTCTCCTTTGCCGTAGTATACCCGTTATGTCGAAAACAGGAGGTCTTTAGCTCAAGTTTAACTGCTGCTGGCCTCGCTTAATAAGGTTGAAACGAGTAGAATCTTCCCGCAAAGCAACGTCACAAATCCGCAGGCCAGTGGTCTAATATGGGTGTAAGCTGGGGGATCGAGAAATTTGTCACAATGAAGCGTGACTTCCTTTCCTTCGGGTCGTATATCCAGTATAATCATATGTTGCGTCCTGCACTACCTTATTGAGAAATACTTTCGAACCAATGAAACACAGATATAACCACAGCCAAAATCGAACAACACCCCTCCTTGGGGTTCAGGAACCAGGAGAGCGCCGCGCGAAGCGAAGCGCGCTTTTGCTGCTTTCTGGTCTGCTTCCTGCCGGAATGCTGGTCTATGGCGCTACTCTCCCGACGGTCAGCGCCGCCAACCCGCCGAAGGGAAAATCATCCGCAGCTAAGTCAGCTACCGCTGCGGCCTCGCCTGCTTTCGAGACGCAAGTAGCGCCTCTGATGCGCAAATACTGCATCGCCTGTCACAGTGGCCCCAACCCTTCGGGCGGCATCAACGTCGCCAACGACAAGACAACTGCCGCTGTCATCAAGAACCGTAGCACGTGGGAGAATGTGTCGCGCAATATATCGGACAACCATATGCCTCCTGCGACCGCTCCTCAGCCGACGGCTGCCGAGCGCGAGCGCATGACAGGTTGGATAGACGGCTCCTTCACGAAAGCCGACTGCGAGCTCCACGATCCGGGACGAGTGACCCTGCGCCGCCTTAATCGCGAGGAGTACAACAACACTGTACGCGATCTTTTCGGCGTCGATATCCGCCCTGCCGACAGTTTTCCGACCGATGATGTCGGGTACGGCTTCGACAACATCGGGGACGTCCTCTCTCTCTCGCCTCTGCTCATGGAGAAGTACCTTAATGCGGCGGAGAAAGTCGTCCAATCTGCCATTTTGACGCCGGAGGACGGCAGTAAGCCTGTCCGCATTCCCGCCGGAACGATGCAGCATACGATTCAAGGCGGGCCCTACAGCAACAACGGATTCCTGCTCGGCACCAATGGCGACGTCCATACGGAATACGACATTCAGCGCGAAGGGGAGTACACGGTTCGCGTCAATGCCGCGCAGCAGGCGGCAGGCACTGAAAACGCGAAGATGGCTCTTCATATCGACGATGCAGTTGTCAACACTTTCGACGTTGCCGTGCGGGAGCGCAATGCGCGTACCTATGAGCTGCCTATGCATCTAAAGGCGGGCAAGCACCGCTTCGCGATGGAGTTCACCAACGACTTTTACGATGAGAAGGCGCCTAAAGGCAAGCAGGATCGCAACCTGATCGTGAATTATCTGGAGCTAGTGGGCCCTCCCGGACTGCCGAAGGAGTTGCCCGCGTCTCACCGCCGGATCATGATCGCCGCTCCCTCCGCAACGGTCACGAAGGATCAGGCCGCTCGCAAGATTCTGACTGCCTTCACCGCCCGCGCCTACCGCCGCCCCGTCGCTCCGGATGAGGTGGATCGGCTGCTGAAGTACACGCATCTGGCGGACAAGCAGGGAGAGAGCTTCGAGGGAGGCATCCGGGTCGCGGTTGAGGCCGTTCTCGTTAACCCGAACTTCCTCTTTCATGTTGAGTTGGATCCCAAGCCGAACGAGAAGTCGATGAGACGCAACCTCACAGACTTCGAATTCGCTGCGCGGCTTTCGTACTTCCTCTGGAGTAGCACCCCCGACGAGGAGCTTAGCGCACTGGCGGCGAAAGGGAAGCTCCAAGAGCCGAAAGTGCTGGAAGCGCAGGTCAAGCGTATGCTCAAGGACCCGAAATCCCGCGCACTGGGACAGAACTTCGCCGGGCAGTGGCTTCAGCTTCGGAACCTGTCGCAGGTTCGGCCCGACACCGCTCGATTCCCGGACTGGAACGACAAGCTTCGGGCCTCGATGAAGACTGAAACGGAGATGTTCTTCAATGCGATCGTCAGCGAAGACCGCCCGCTGCTCGATTTCATCGATGCGAAGTACACCTACTTGAATGAGCCGCTCGCCAAGCACTATGGCATTGCGGGAGTGACGGGAGACCAGTTCCGGCGAGTCGTGCTACAGGGCGATCAACGCGGCGGCCTGCTGACCCAGGCAAGCATTCTGACAGTTACGTCGAACCCGACACGCACTTCTCCCGTCAAAAGGGGTAAGTGGGTGCTGGACAACCTTCTAGGAACGCCCCCGCCGCCCGCGCCACCGAACGTCCCGAAGCTGGCGGACGACAATCATGGGGTTTTGGTGGGGACGCTGCGGCAGCGCATGGAGCAGCACCGCAAGGATCCGAGCTGCGCCTCGTGTCATGCCCGCATGGATCCGCTGGGCTTCGGACTGGAGAATTTCGATGCCACCGGTGGATGGCGCACTATGGACGGTGATCAGACGGTCGATGCCTCCGGTGTGCTTCCGGGGAAAGTCGCCTTCACTGGCCCTGCGCAGCTGAAGACGATCCTGATGACCAAGAAGACTCTGTTCGTGCACTGCCTGACAGAGAAGATGATGACCTACGCTCTAGGACGCGGCATAGAGCACTACGACCGCTGCAACATAGATTCAATGGTATCCACCGTGGCGAAGAACGACTACAAGTTCTCGGCGCTCGTGAATGCAATCGTGGAAAGCGATCCCTTCCGCAAACGGCGAGGGGACGATGGAGGCTTGGCAACTCGATGACAAATCCAGTAATCTCCCGGCGAACGCTGCTGCGTGGCCTGGGCACCGCATTTGCTCTGCCGATGCTTGAAGGCATGATCCCGATGTCCGCTCTCGCGCAGTCTGGTAAAAAGGCGGCGAGAATCAATCGGATGGCCTTCATGTTCGTGCCGAACGGAATCCACATGGATGCCTGGACGCCAACGACCGAAGGCGCCTTCGAGTTGCCGGCCACCCTGCAACCGCTCAAAAAAGTCAAGGACAGCATCTCGGTTCTGACTGGCCTGACCCAGCAGAACGCCTTTGCGCTCGGCGACGGCGGCGGCGACCATGCCCGCTCCGCTGCCGCATTCCTGACCGGTTGCCACCCGCGCAAGACGGACGGCGCCGACATCAAGGCAGGCATCTCTGCCGATCAGTTGGCGGCCATGCACATTGGCAATCAGACTTTCTTCCCGTCCCTGGAGATCGGCTGCGAGCGCGGTGGGCAGTCCGGTAACTGCGACAGCGGTTACTCCTGCGCCTATTCCTCCAACATCTCCTGGCGGGGCGAAGCCTCCCCGGTAGCAAAGGAGATCGATCCGCGACTGGTGTTTGAGCGTCTCTTCGCCAACGGCAATCCCGGTGATACGCAGGAGAGCATCGCGCGGCGCAAGATATACCGTACCAGCATCCTCGACTCCGTGCTTGAGGATGCGACTCGCCTGAAAACGCGACTAGGTACGCATGATCAGAGCAAGTTGGACGAGTACTTCTCCAGCGTGCGAGAGATCGAGCGTCGGCTGGACTGGGCGGAGAAGACAAACGCGGCGCAGAAGATCACGGCGAGCGACCGCCCGACCGGCGTTCCCAATGACTTCGGCGAGCACATTCGCCTTCTCGGAGACATGATGGTACTGGCATTCCAGGCTGATCTGACCCGCGTCTGCACCTTCATGATTTGCAACGACGGCAACAACCGCAGCTACAAGGAGATCGGCGTTCCCGAGGGACATCACGACTGCTCGCATCACGGCCGCAACCCGGAAAAGCAGGCGAAAGTTCAGCAGATCAACACTTTCCACACCACTCAGCTCGCCTACATCCTCGAAAAAATGCAGGCGATCAAGGAGCCGGAAGGCACTCTGCTCGACAATACTATGCTGGTCTACGGAGCGGGAATTAGCGACGGCGATCGCCATAACCACGACGACCTACCGATCCTGCTCGCAGGCAAGGGCGCTGGAACCATCAAGTCCGGCCATCACACAACCTACAAAAACGGCACCCCGATGACGAACCTCTTCCTCTCGATGCTGGACCGTGTAGGCGTTCCCGCCGAGCACATTGGCGACAGCACCGGTCGCCTAAATATGCTTTTTTAAATCACACAGACCAGTCGTCTCTTCGCAACATAGAAGGGACGGCCTACCCACACATACAACTGGCCTCCTTCATCGAAGGGGGCCAGTTGCATTACGCCGCGCCAATAAGCTTCTGTTCCGTAAGATATTTCAGGATGCGGTCGACCGATTCCTGAATGCTCTCTCCGCTGGTAAAAGCGGTGACCTCCGGATGCTCGGGGGGCTCATAGGGATCAGAAATGCCCGTGAAATTCTTGATTTCGCCTGCCAGAGCCTTTTTGTAGAGGCCTTTGACGTCACGTTCGGCCAGCGCGGCAACCGGCGCGGAGGCGAAGACTTCGACGAATGCCTCACAGCCTTCCGCATCGGCGACAGCGCGGATCTCATCCCGCACTTCGCGATAGGGGGATATTGCCGCGGTGATGGCAATGACGCCGTTGCGAGCGAGCAGGCGTGCGACCCATCCGATGCGCCGAACATTCGTGTCGCGGTCTTCCCTGGAGAAACTCAAGCCTTTGGAGAGATGAGTACGCACCTCATCCCCGTCAAGCAGCTCGACGCGGTAGCCGCGTGATTTGAACTCCTGCGCCAGCAGCTCGGCCAGTGTGGACTTGCCTGCGCCTGACATCCCCGTGAACCAAAGTATGAACCCTTTATGGTGACTCATCAGTCCCTTTCGTCCTCGTTGCGTTCCGGATCCAGGCGGAGAGATGCCCGGCAACCAACCTCCATCACAGCTCGTATAGACTCATAGAGCAGGATTGTACTATAATCCTATTGATTTAGTCAAGATTATAGTGAACGCATTCTGCCGGTCGGAGTTGAACGAGAAATGACAACAATTGAACGCGTTGCGGCCCCTCTACCAGAGGAGTTGAAGGCGATAAGCGACCGTTTTGAAGCGAGCACCCCTGAGGAGATATTGCAGTGGGCCGTCGAGACCTATGGCTCCGGGCTGGCCATGGCGACCGCTTTTGGAGCGGAGGGTTGCGCCCTGCTCGCGATGCTCGGAACAAGCGTCCCGCATGGCCGCGAAGTTCACGTATTCAATCTGGAAACCGGCTATCAGTTTGCCGAAACATTGGAGTTGCGGGAACGCATTCATGAGAAATACGGCATTGAAGTGGAGTATGTGAGGGCAAAAGAGACGGTCGCGGAGATGGAGACTCGTTTCGGCGGCCCGATCTACGGCACCGATCCGGACGAATGTTGCCGCATCCGGAAGGTAGCACCACTCAAGGACGCCCTCGCAGGTCGCACAGCCTGGATAACGGCGATACGCCGAGACCAGACTTCTCATCGTGCGCAGGCGGGCATTGTCGAGTGGGACGCCAAATTCAACATCGTGAAAATCAACCCACTCGCCAACTGGTCGAAGCGAGATGTCTGGGCTTACATTACCATCAACGAAGTGCCCTACAATCCCCTGCACGACCTCGGCTACCCCAGCATCGGCTGCTGGCCCT
>JANXLO010000047.1 GCA_025355115.1 Chthonomonadaceae bacterium | reverse complement strand
ATCGCCCCGGCCATCACCGCCAGTGTCCAAACCGAGTCGGCCAGCCTCCACCGGAGGCGTGTCAGAGTATGCATTTCGCCGTTGAAGCCTCGTGAGATCATCGCCGCGTGAACCTCCTCAGAGAGCGTCAGAGTCTTGCGGAACAGTGTTCCGATGCTGGCGCCCACGAACCGCTGTCCCTCTGCATTGGTCGCCCTGCCGACTGTTCTGCTGCGCCGGGCTGTGAACATCTCCCCAGCCGTCTGAAGCAAGACTGTCAGATAGCGGTAGGTCATCGCGAGAACGCTGATGAACAGCTTTGGCGCAAACAGGAAGCGAAGGGCGCGGAGCAGATCGTTCCAGGGCGTGGTAAGGGTGAGGAGAGTAGCCAGCGAGACGGCAACCCCTACCCGCAAAGTCAGGAGGCCCGCAGACAGCAGGCCCGGCAGGGTAATGGCGATGTGAGGATGACCACTCCAAAGCACTATCACCTCGCGCCCTGGAGTGACGACGTTAAGGACGGCAGGCAACGTGATTGCTCCAACCGCGAGGGGAACAGACAGCCAGACCCGCTTTGTCAGCGCCGCGAGTGGCAAATGAGATGTCGAGGCCAGCGCGACGGTGAGCAGATAGAGCGCGAAGAGCGTCGGGAAAGCATGGACGAAGCCAGTCACGACGATCAGTCCCAATAGTCCAATAACCTTCGCGCGCGGATCAAGATGTTGAAGGTACCCTGCGCGACGGGTCGTTCCTTCACTGTTCAAAGCAGTCGCAGCCCCTACCGACAGCTCCCCCAGTGTACGCTCCAGATACCGGTTGGGCGGACTCCCCACTGGCTTAGAAGACGATGACACATCCGAAGGCCGCTTCAGCCAATCTGGAAGGTCCGCCATTTGAGTGATCTCTGTAGGCGTTCCTCCCTCGGGCGGCGGAGGGTCGCTGTCTTCCCGGTCTCGCTTTGCCAGCAGTTTTCCGCCAGCAAAGAGCAAAGTAGCGATGCTCCCAGCGCCGAGCAGAGCCGCTCCCAAATAGCCTTTCCAGCCCCTCTCGCTGGCATAGTCCGACAGTCCCTGCAACCCTTTGTAGCTGTGCTCCTCCGACCTTGCCACACCCAGCGGCACATATCCCTTGCCTTCAACTTGCGTGATCTGTGCCTTGATTCCGTTGGCATCCCACTCGCCCCAGGCATCGCCCTTCGCGAGCAGCCCAAGCGGTGTCAGCGCGACAACAGCGAGCATCCCAACCCAGAGAGCTTCCCGTCTCCCGCCGAGCGCCGTCAGTCCGCGAGTCTCAGACGATGCTCCACTCCGTTGATTCTCCATATACAACGGGATTTTAGCGGTCTGGAGATAGCCGACGACCAGCGCGGTGACGATCGCTTCTGCAGGGCCAGCTATTACCAGATGAGTCCCCAGCATCGCGGGGAGGGTGATGTGGAGACCAAACGGAAAGTAGAGAGCATGACCGTTGGCTTCATGAAAAAGCGACGGCTGAACGCCCAACAGCACCGCGACTATGGCTGAAGCTGCAACGATTCCTGCGTAAGAGCCGATACCAGCGCAGAGTGCACGGGCAGAATCTGGGAGCTTGAGCCGGGAGGTAAGAAGACGATAGACGCTATAGCCGACGAAAGGGAGGACGAACGCCATCGTGAAGCAGTTCGCGCCATAGGCCAGTAGTCCGCCATCCCCGAAAAAGAGCGCCTGTATTGCCAGTGCGACCGAAATGCCGATCACAGCAGCCCAGGGGCCCAGCATCACCGCCAGTAGAGTGCCCGCGACCGGATGGGCGGTCGTGCCTCCGAGGGCCGGGATGTTGAACATCATGATGGTGAAGCAGAAGGAGGCACCCAGGGCGAGGAGCGGAACCTGCCGTGTCTGCAATCGTTGCCGAACTCGCCGGGCTGCCATCGCCCAGACGGGCAGCATCGCGACCGCGCACACACCGGAGGTCGCCGGACTGAGAACGGAATCAGGGATATGCAAAGGACTCTCCCGGCCCGACATCGAGGCAGGGCATCTCGAGCTCATTCGAATTGCCCTGTCTTGCGTGATACGAATATGAAAATTGTAGCACACACTCCAGCGAATCGCCAAATTAATCAATGAGTAAATCTTGCTGTCACACTCTTGCGACTGAATCGTTCTGTATTAAAGTGAGAGTAAACAAGGTGCTTCAAATGGAGAATACGACCATGAAAACCAGAACAAATTACATATCACTCGCCCTCGCCGCTGTTGTCGGTATTAGCCCGCTCACTCTGCCTATCGCTGCCCATGCGAGCGAGGAAGGCAAGCGCAACACAGCCATCGGCATCGGAGCGGCCGCAGCAGCCCTGCTCCTCACACAGAAGAACAAAATTCCTGGTGTAGTGGCCGCCGCCGGAGCCGCCTACGCCTACAGCAAGTATGACAAGGACGTGAAGGCTCGGCACAACCGGGATCGATACTACGGCAACAACGATTCCCGCTACGGCAACGACCGTTACCAGAGCAACACGAACTATAACGGGAATGATCGTTACCAGAACGACAGCCGCAATAACAACAATGACCGGTATCAGAACGATACCAGCTATGGCAACGACCGCTATTCAAACGAATCCGGCTATCGCTCAGACAGCAATCGGGACGATTGCCGGAACGGAAATGACAGCGGAAATCAGGACTATCGCGGAAGAGACGATCAGGGTCAGTATAGCCAGGATGACCGCTCGGCCCGTCGGTCGAGCCGCAGCGCAGACGTCAACTCCCGGGACAGGGCTAAGTCAGCCACCTCTCGCGCTGCGGACATTCTGAACCGCGGCCGTCGCTAAAACGCAGACCTATCGGGTAAAATGCTTCCTGCGAGGTGAAGAATGAAACAGGAAGCAACTCTTAAAGTGATGACTCCCCAGGAGGTTCTGGATCGC
>JANXLO010000040.1 GCA_025355115.1 Chthonomonadaceae bacterium | reverse complement strand
TCTCCGACCGCTATGAGGAGTTCGAGGAGCTTGGCGCGGATGTGCTGGGAGTCTCGACCGACTCAGTCTATTCGCACCTAGCCTGGATGAACACTCCGCGCGAAAAGCACGGGCTCGGGCCGCTCAGATTTCCTCTGGCCTCCGACATTACCAAAGCCGTTGCCCGGGAGTACGGTGTGCTCATCGAGGAGGCAGGCATCGCTCTCCGTGGCCTGTACATCATTGACCCTGACGGGATCTTGCAGTATGGAACGGTCAACAACCTGAACATCGGGCGCAGCACCGACGAAACTATGCGGGTTCTGCAGGCGCTTCAGACGGGAGGCCTCTGCCCGTCGGACTGGAAGCCCGGCAAAGCACAGATAGATTCCTGAACGCAGACGAGGATTAGCGGGGATGACGAACTTATCCAGTCCAACCAAAGAGCCGTTCATCATTGAAGCGGCGATGCGCATGATCGCGGAGGCGGTCGCCCCGTTTCCGAAGGCTGGCCTGTTTCTGCTTCACGACGAGGGGCATGTCTCCCTCTTCGAACAGCTGGTCGCCTGCATTCTCTCAGTGCGGACACTGGATGAGACGATGATCCCGATGGCGCGCGGGCTATTCTCCGTCGCCCGCACTCCCGCACAGGTAGCGGCTTTAGAACCAGATGAACTGCTTGCCCTGATAAGGTCAAGCGCGTTTGGCGAGACGAAAGCGGCGAACATACAGGCGATCGCGCGGAGGGCCGTAGAGGAGTTCGGCGGGGAGTTGCCGTGCGACATGGAGACGTTGCTCACCTTGCCTGGGGTGGGGCCGAAATGCGCGGGACTGGCGCTCTCCATCGCATGCGGTCAGCCGCATATAGGAGTGGATGTGCATGTCCACCGCATCGTGAACCGCTGGGGCTACATCGCGACGAAAACGCCGGAAGAGTCGCTGCTAGACCTCAAGTCCAAGCTCCCCATCACGCTATGGATCGATATGAATCGTGTGGGGATGCCTTTCGGCAAGTACATCTGTACAGCCCGACATCCCCTCTGCTCCACCTGCCCGCTCTTCATCATGTGCCCTCAAATAGGCGTCGCGGATCCCCGTTAGCTCTATGCATATCACCTTCTGTTAAATCCTCTCTTCAGACGCTTAACGACTCGGAACAGAATGAGCGCTGTCAGGGCGAAAGACGCCCAACGCCACCCCGAGCGTTCGAGGATTCTGCCAGAAGGCTGTGGCGGGGAGAATTTTGACCGACTCGGAGCTCATAAGCCGGAGAACAGGAACAGATTTCCCATCCTTTGAGAGCGTAGTTACGAGGAGGCCGACCGCTGAGACGTTTGTCCCGACTGGCAGTTGCGGCAGAGTGAAGCCGGGTGATTCCACGCCGAAGTCCTTACGGCCTGCGGTAGGGACGGTGATACGAAGTCCTTCACACTCCAGTTCGAAGCTATCGGCGCTCTTTGCGACCACTCTACCGACTACGGAATAGAGTGCGCGCGGGATACAGGCTGCGCCTGCCTGAAGGGCCTGCTGCAAGTCACGAGGAGCCTGTGCAGGCGAGATCGGGGCGATGTCGGTCAGGCGGACGATGGCGTGATCGACGACAGGCTCGTTCTCCACCGAGAGAAACGTGCCGTTAACGGAGACGATGTCACCGGGCTGGAAAGGGGTCGATGGCGCCTCGGTGAGCCGCACCCGCACTGAGGCTCCCTCCGCGTCACGAACGTAGAGATTGTCAGGAAACGTGTCGGTTCCCATAATGACCAGCAGGCTCTGGAGCCGGACTGGCGTGCCGTTTATGGCGGACGGAGTTCCCAGCAGGACGGCTAGGGAGGGCGTGAGCGGGATAGAAGGACTGCCGAGCGTGAAGGGAACGGTGGTGACCCTGCCCGCTTCAATTTTGATCCGCGCCTCCTGATCCGTGCATCCTGCCGCCCGAACACGCAATCGGTACTCTCCGGGCTCGGCATCCACGAAAGCGTAGAAGCCCGTGCCATCGGCGCGTCTGGTGCGGGTCTTGCCATGTCCGCGCAGGATCACCTCCGCACCATCGATGGGGTTCAGGTCGGGCGTCAGCAGAAACCCCTTCACTATGCCGGTCTTGGGCGTCTCTTTCCAGGGCATCGGAGGGATGGGGACGTCGGTGGGAAAAGGGGCGGGCTTGGCAGTGGGATGCGATAGAGCGGCGTAAAAATCCGGCTGATACTCCAGCTCCTTGCGCTTGCCCCTTGCGTCCTTCTCCTCGCGGGCATTGGTTCCGGCGTAGGAGTAGAGCATAATGCCGTAGGGATCGTGGCCCTTCGCGCTTCGTGAGCGCGAGATATCGATCAGCTCGAGGTTCTGCGGGATGGTGTTGAACCAGGTGCCAACCGCGACCGCCGCCGCGCGCTTATACTGGTGATTCTTGACGTACTCGCTCCAGTTGCGCTGCCAGTCGATATGGTTGTCGGCCTGAAAATAGGTCATTGGGCATGCCAGATCGATCATGCCCTCATCCAGCCAGCCGCGCCAGTCCTGCATCGTCCGGTTCATGGCGGCGGTCTTTGTATACCACTCCGCTTCCGTATGCGGCGCATCGCCCCAGGTGATGACGGCGGCGGAGACGACGATCCTCGGGTTCACCTGTGCGGCATGTGCATAGACTTTGCGCACGAGGTTCGTCACCTGATCGCGCCGCCACTGCTTCCAGGTTTCGTCCTCTGGGTCCGGCAGACCCAATCCCTCTATACGCGTGATTCCGTTTTTCGCCCCCAACTGCTGCTCGAAGCGTGCCGTGCTGACCGGATTGTAGCCCCACTCCTTGCCGCCGTACCGCACAAAGTCGAAGTGAATCCCGTCCACATCGTAGTGCCGGGCTACGTCCAGATAGACGCGGAACGTCCAGTCGGCGGCTCCGGGATTGCCGGGGTCGATTTTGGTCGCTTCCCCGTCGAAATCTTTGCCCTGCGGATTCATGGATAGCCATTCGGGGTGGAGGTGAACCATATTGAAGGGATTGGCCGCGTTGCCGCCGACAGCACAGGTGTTGATCCAGGCATGGACGGCGATCCGCGGGGTCATGGAGTGGGCTTTGGAGATGAGGTAGGCGAGGGCGTCGAAGCGCGCCTGATCGTCCTTGGCCCACGGCTCATAGTAGGAGGCGTAGTAGGCGTCTCCGCCTTTGCGAACCTGCGCGAAGATGGCGTTGCAGTGCGTGTCGTGCAGCCGCAGGAGAAGCTCATCCGCCTGCTGCGGGGTCTTGAAGGCCGGATTGAAGCCGTCGGCCCAGAAGGCCCTGAGTTCGGGCCGGGGCTCGTCCGCTCGGGCGTTGGGCATGCAGAGTGCGAAGCATAGGGCGAGCATGGGAACGCAAAAGCGTGTCGTCTTTTTCATGTCCCTATGGTAACTGTTTTTGCCCCGCTCGTCAAGGCAAGAGGAGACTGCTCAACACTGGCTGGTGGCCTACTTGCCCTTAGTGATCCGCATCGAGACGATTCGGTCACCTTGCTCAATTTTATCCATCACATCCACGCCTTTGAGGATTTTGCCAAAGACGCAGTACGACTGGTCCAGGGTGTGATTGGCCTTCAGGTTGAAGAAGAACTGACTGTCGCCGCTGTCGACCTGATTGGAGCGAGCGAGGACGATTGTGCCGCGCTCGTGCGGCAGATGAGGCTCCAGCGGAACCCTTTTGCCGGAGCCACCATCCCCGATCCCATATCGTTCGGCCACCTGCCTGTCCGGCAGTCCGTGCAGCAGGGAGCCGTCCATTCCGCGTGTCTTCGGATCGCCCGCCTGCGCCATAAACTCCTTGATGACACGATGAAACAGCGTGCCGTCGTAGAATTTGCGGTTGACCAGTGAGACGATATGCGCGACGGTTTTCGGCGCCGCCTGCGGCAAAAGCTCAAGCTCGATGGTTCCTCGCTTCGCGATCACCATCATAAGGTGAGGATTCGGCTTGATCGTCGAAGGGCCATTCTTGGGAAGCTGCGCGTTGGCATGGATCGATGCCAGGATCGCGACGACGATTCCAACTGCAGTTATGAAGCGGGAGGCAGTGCCGGCGATGAAAGACAAACGGAACCGGGAAGCGAACATGAATTGCTCCTTATGGACACAAATAAGATGAATAGACGCGAGAATGCCGGACAGAACCCTGTCCGGCAGAGGCATTCGCAGGGACGATGAGTCTATTTTTTGCCGGCTTCGTAGACTTGAAAATGCCTGATGACATCGCCGATTGCAAGCTTCGAGACTATCTCCGAGCCCTTGGTGATGCGGCCGAACACGCAGTAGTCGTAATCGAAACCGGGATTGTCATTCAGGTTGATGAAAAACTGACTGTCACCGGAGTCTTTCTCATCCGTTCGAGCGAGGCCGATTGTGTATTTCAAGTTCGAAAGCTTCTGATCGACTTCCAGCGGCACAGTGCTTCCAGAGCCGTGTGAGCCAATGCCTAGCTCAGTGAATTGAGTGGGGTCTGCGCCTTTGGAAGACGGG
>JANXLO010000032.1 GCA_025355115.1 Chthonomonadaceae bacterium | reverse complement strand
CCCTACGCTACAAAATCGATGGAGTCGTCATCTATCGCGCCTACCGCCCCGATCTGTGGGAGTGCGTGTGGGATGCTGGCAGCGTCAAGCCGGGGAAGCATACCCTGACTCTAGAGGTCACCAATATGGAGGGTCACATCGTCGCAAAGCAGTCCCTTCCCGTCATGACATCTCGTTAGCACAAAATTGAATGGCTTGAGCAGCGCATTGCGTCAGAGGCGCGACAGGGAGCGGCGAATGGACTGGTGGCAGGAGGAGAGAGCAGGCTGGGAGGCGGGCTATCAGTTCATCGCGGGCATCGACGAGGCGGGCCGGGGTCCGCTCGCGGGGCCGGTCGTCGCTGCCTGCGTGACTCTGCCGTTCGGGAAGGCGCCTGCCGGGCTGAACGACTCCAAGCAGCTTTCGCCCGCGCAGCGGGAGGATCTCTATCCACAGATTATCGCGCTGGCGAGGGGATGGGGAGTGGGAATCGTGGACGCCGAGACGATAGACAGGCTGAATATACTCCGCGCTACGCATCTTGCCATGCGCATGGCTCTCGACGCTCTCCCTCCTGGCCTGCTTCCCGACCTCGCCCTTATCGACGGCTTGCCCGTCCGCCCGTTCCCCATCGATCAGATCGCGCTTGTCAAAGGGGACTCTCGCAGCGCCTCTATCGCAGCGGCTTCCATCGTCGCGAAAGTGACGAGGGATCGCTTGATGCGCGCTTACGACCTCCTCTATCCCGTCTACGGCTTCGCAGGCCATAAGGGCTACTGCGCGCCCTCTCCTCTCGCAGCTCTCGCCGCGCATGGCCCCTGCCCGCTGCATCGACGGTCGTTCCGCCCCGTCGCCGCTTCACTCCGGGAACAGGCTGCAAATGGCTGAAGCGAAAGGCGGCAAAAAGCTGGGGACGCAGGGCGAAACGGTCGTCCGCGCGCATCTCGAGCTGCTGGGATGGCGAATTGTGGCGATGAACTTTCGGTGCGCCGCCGGAGAGATGGACATCATCGCCGAGGAGCCCGCTCTGCCTGAGCCGACGCTCGTCTTTCTGGAAGTGAAGACTCGACGCGGCACAAGACACGGTACTCCGCGAGAGGCCGTCGATGCGCGCAAGCAGAAGCGACTAGCTGCCGTCGCGCAGACGTTTCTTGGAGAGCGGAATGCGGGCGGCGCGGAGCCTGCCTGTCGCTTCGACATCGCAGAGGTTTTCGTTGGCCCGGACGGCCTCTCACGCATCACGCTGCATCGCGCCGCCTTCATTTCCTCCTGGCTTTGAGCAGTCATCGAGGGCCCCTCAGACGTACTATAGAGTGTAGGTAGCACACTTCTACGCAGCTCAATGCCTCTTTAGCAGAGGCGTGCCTGCAGGAGATAGAGAGGGCGGACAGAGGACGTTGCCGCTGTGCATTTCGTCCCTGAAATCTGTCTTTGCCATCACTCCATCAGACCACTCCAATCTAACTTTTTCTCGTCTTTTTCCCTAAATGTGTGGGTTGGACGGAAAAAATCCGCTAGATGTACTTGTAAAGTCGCGGATTTTCCGCTATGATAGAAGTATGGAAACTTTCCATAACGGGAAACGGTCTTGATAGGTGCATGGCACTTTGCACCATGCAGTGACGCAGCGACTGATCGCCTGCTGTCCTTCCATCGCGCCTTCTGCCCTCCACCGGGGTATGCGCGACTTGCGTCTCCGCCGCAAGCGGAACGCCTTATCACTTGATCGCGGGCAGTGCCCGAAGCAGAGGGTCGATGCCGAGACCTGGGACAGGCCGTTCACGACGCGCTCACTCCAGCATGGCACCTCCACTCCGCCCGTGGCTTCGCCCACTGACCATTGCGCCCTGCCATTAGGGACGCGGGAGGTCCTTCCGCACCCGGACGGCGCGCCGCAATAAGGAGTGGTTAGAAACCGTTCCATGACTACACACGAAATGACCTCACTTTACAACACATCCGTATCCAGCACTCCCGGCCTGACGATGATTACGCCCGACACGGCGAACCATCCTCATCTGGCGGCGCGACAGCACCAAATCACAGACAACCTTGAGCAGCTGCTCGACGCGCTGCCCCGTCCCCTTCGCGCTCATCTGGAGGCGAAGGCGACCCTGGAAGATCTTCTCGAAATCGTCATGGATCTCGGTCGCATACCTGAGGCCCGCTTCTCCGAGAGCGCATTCGAGCTGGGCACGGAGCCGATAACAGCGGAAGACATCGCCTATGTCATCGAGCGCGTAGGCGCATTTGGCAAAGACAATCGCGCAGGCATCGAGCGCACTCTGCACCGCATCTCCTGCATCCGCAACCGGCAGGGGGAAGTCGTCGGGCTAACCTGCCGCATCGGGCGCGCGGTCTATGGGACGATCGACATCATACAGGACGTGGTCGAGAGCGGCAAAAGCATCCTCATGCTGGGTCGGCCCGGACGCGGAAAGACCACCAAGCTGCGCGAGGTGGCCCGCATTCTGTCCGAGGAGCTGAAGAAGCGCGTCGTCATCGTAGACACCAGCAACGAGATCGCAGGCGACGGCGACATCCCCCACCCTGCTATCGGCAAGGCGCGGCGGATGCAGGTCGCCGCGCCGGAACTTCAGCACAGTGTGATGATCGAGGCCGTAGAAAACCATATGCCCGAAGTCATCGTGATCGATGAGATCGGCACCGAGCAGGAGGCTTTTGCCGCCCGCACGATCGCCGAACGCGGCGTGCAGTTGGTGGGCACGGCGCACGGCAACAGCCTGGAAAACCTGATGATGAACCCCACCCTGTGCGATCTGGTGGGAGGCATTCAGGCGGTCACTCTGTCGGATGACG
>JANXLO010000011.1 GCA_025355115.1 Chthonomonadaceae bacterium | reverse complement strand
GCCCGCTCGGCGAGCTGATGGGTCGTCGGCTTGATGATGTGCGCCACCTTGTTCGCAACCTCGGAGCCGTTCCGAACCTTCAGGTTCGCGGCATCCCACTCGACCTTGTCGCCCTCGGCCCAGACCGCTAGATTGCCAAGCAGAATGGTTTCGGCGAGATGCGAGGAGTAGTCCGGGAAGTTGGACATTGCAGGCGCGCCGCCTCGAATCGCTCCTACGAACTCCTCCCAGTGACCCGGCGATTTCGGGAAGGCTACTTCGCCCATCTCTACGCCGTCCACGATGTGACCTCCGCCGCCGTAGTCGCCGGGCGTGTAGAGCTTGCCTTTGCTGCCCACGATGAGAGAGCCGCTGATCGGGATTTTTCCGTTTTCCGGCAGCAGATCGCTTGGGAAAAGATCACGTGGCGGCAGATTGTCGCCATCGTACCAGAACATCTTCAGCGCAGGGCGGGTTGCTGTGGCAGGGAACTCGTAGACAATCTTCGATGCCTTCGGGTAGCTGTCGTGATTGGTGCCAGATGACGTCGCCACAACGGAGGTCGGGTTCAGCAGATCGAGCGCCATAAAGGGCAGGTTCACCGTATGGCAAGCCATGTCGCCCAGTGCGCCGGTGCCGAAGTCCCAGAATCCGCGCCAGGCGAAGGTATGGTAGCCGTCGCCGTACGGGCGCATCTTCGCCGGGCCGATCCACAGATCCCAGTCGAGATTGGCGGGAACCGGCTTCTCCGCCGGACGGTCTATCCCCTGCGGCCATATCGGCCGATTCGTCCAAACGTGGACTTCGGATACCGTTCCGATTGCGCCCGCCTTCACGCGATAAGCGTTGCGCCGCATGCTGTTATCGGCGGTTCCCTGGTTGCCCATCTGTGTGGCGACCTTCATCTTGCGGGCGAGCTGTCCCAGTTGCCGACATTCGTAGATGCTATGCGCGAGCGGCTTCTGCGTGTAGCAGGCAATGCCCATGTGCAGAGCCATAGCCGTGGCCGGGCCGTGCGAATGGTCAGGAATGCTGACGGTGACGCCGTCTATCTCCTTGCCCATTTCGTGGTACATTTTGCGGTAGTCGCGGTACTTCTTCGCCTTGGGAAACTGCATGGCTTTGCGGTTGAGGGTGTTTTCGTCTACGTCGCAGATGGCGACGACGTTGCCGAAGCGACCGGCGTCGCTGGAGTCGCTGTCGCCCTTGCCGCCCACACCAATGCAGGCGAAGTTGAGCTGGTCGTTGGGGGACTTGGGAGGCCGGCCCTGCGCCATCGCTTCTGTCCCGGCCCATACGCCGAACGCCGTCACCGCGGCGGTTTTTAGAAATTCACGTCGATTGCCTTGCGAACTCATCGCTCTTTCTCCTCTTTGACAAAGTCGGCCTTCGCCCCAGGGAGCGATTTGAAGGCCTATAAATTAGATAACGTTATCAGTATTCGTTTCGGAACAGCTCTATTCCTGCCGACCCAGGCTTTTCCCTTCTCTTCGACACACCACATCGTCATTTGTTAGCGAAGGAAGTAAAAAATGGCGAGGAATGCTGACTTCTCGGCACCTGCGCTTGACAGCCAGTGACTGACTATGCCATGCTTCAATCCCATTGCTTCTCTGGCGAACATCGGAGTTCGTCCGAACCCCTCGCTTTTCCGACAGCGTTGTCGGACCCGGTCGCTCCGATGCGATCGTATCCATCAGATTGCCACTGAAGGCGATCGCCGACAATGAAGAAGGAAAAACGAAGATGTGGGTACCTCACCTCTCCAGACTCGAGGGCGCGGCCTTTCGCCGACCCTTGCTGCACGTTCTGCTATCAGTTGCTCTGCTCAGTGGTCTGCCATCGTTAGCGGTCGCGCAGGCCGCGCCTGCCTCAAAACTTGACACCGGAGACACCGCTTGGATGCTTGTCTCCGCAGCCTTCGTCATGCTAATGACTCCCGGCCTAGCCCTCTTCTACGGAGGTATGGTTCGCTCCAAAAACGTTCTTAATATGCTGATGCAGAGCTTCGTCGCGCTTGGCGTCGTCACAATCGTATGGATTCTCTGGGGATACTCACTCGCGTTTGGCCCGGGCGGAAGGTTCCTCGGAGGGCTTGCATGGTTTGGGCTTCAAGGTGTCGGACAGGCACCTAACGCGGACTACTCCTCCACTATTCCCCATCAAGTCTACATGATT